>CALFCX010000156.1 GCA_937950635.1 uncultured bacterium | reverse complement strand
CACTCTTTCCCTACACGACGCTCTTCCGATCTAGAAAAGAACTTAAGGACTCTTCCGGCCAAAAGAGGATAAAGGTGGTAAAAAGGCTGCGTGTCGCGGAAGCTTTCCTTGATTCCGGGAACAGGCCGGAATGGATGATAATCGAAGTACTCCCTGTGATGCCGCCTGAGCTCAGACCTATGGTGCAATTGGAAGGCGGAAGGTTCGCTACTAGCGACTTGAACGATCTTTACAGAAGAGTTCTCAACAGGAATAACCGCCTCAAAAAGATGATAGCAATGGGCGCTCCTGACATGATCATAAGGAACGAGAAAAGAATGCTTCAGGAAGCCGTCGATGTACTTATCGACAACGGCAGAAGAAAAAGGGCCGTTACCGGTTCTACCGGACGCCCGTTAAAATCGCTTACGGATATTATAGAAGGCAAGCAGGGTCGTTTCAGACAGAATCTTCTCGGAAAACGTGTTGATTATTCCGGCAGGTCTGTTATCGTCGTTGGCCCTCACCTGAAAATGCATCAGTGCGGACTTCCAAAAGGTATGGCCCTCGAGCTTTTTAAGCCTTTTGTGATAAGGAAATTGGTTGACAAAGGGCTTTCCCAGAACGTAAAGAGCGCAAAAAGACAAATAGAGAGAAAAGACATAGTTGTTTGGGATATCCTTGAAGAGGTAATACAGGGACAGGTCGTTCTGTTGAACAGGGCCCCAACACTCCACAGGCTTGGTATACAGGCTTTTGAACCTGTGCTCGTGGAAGGCAAGGCCATACAGATACATCCTTTGGTCTGTACGGCTTTTAACGCCGACTTTGACGGTGATCAGATGGCCGTTCACGTGCCTCTTTTACCCGAAGCACAGGTTGAAGCGCGCATAATAATGCTCTCTTCTCATAACCTTATGTCTCCAGCTTCCGGCAGGCCGGTGATGACCCCTACGCAGGATCTCATTCTCGGCACCTACTATATGACGTATATGAACGAAGCCGATACTGAAGAACCTAAACTTGTGTTTTCCGGAGATGACGAGGTGATGCTCGCCCATGATTGCGACGAGATACATTTGCACACCCCGATAAAAGTGCTTCGTGACGGGGCAATAATAAAGACCACTGCTGGCAGAGTAAAGTTCAATTATACATTGAGCAGGGCCGTAAAGAGAAGCAAAGCACAGGGGTCTTTGCCCTTTATGAACTATTCTTTCGATAAGAAGAAGGTCGAACAGCTCATTAAGACATGCTACACGCAATTCGGATCTACGGTTACCGCGGAGATAGCTGACGAGATAAAAAGACTTGGTTTCAAATATGCTACCTTGGCCGGGATATCCATAGCCGTAGAGGACCTGAAAGTCCCGGCAAAGAAAAAAGAGATTATCGAAAAGGCCGAAAAACAGATAGACCACCTGAGAAAGCTCGAGAAGAACAAGTCCATAACCACAAAAGAGCGCGCTAACAAGACAATGGAAATATGGAGTGACGTTACGCAGAACGTAACGAACGAGCTTATAGAAGAGTTTAAGCAGGATGATCTGAATTCCGTATATCTAATGGCTTATTCCGGAGCAAGAGGGTCCATCGATCAGGTAAGACAGCTGTCCGGCATAAGAGGTCTTATGGCGGATAAAGAGGGAGATATCCATCCGATACCGATCAAATCCAACTTCAAAGAAGGCTTGAATGTGACTGAGTACTTCATTTCTTCTTACGGTGCGAGAAAAGGTCTTGTTGATACGGCGTTGAGAACAGCCGATTCCGGATATCTTACCAGAAGGCTGGTCGATGTCGCCCAGGATGTGATGATAACTTCCGAAGACTGCGGGACCAAGAACGGACTGTTGGTTTCAAGCATCTGGGAAGGCGCCGATGAGATACTTCCGCTAAAAGCCAGGATAGTCGGAAGGAATTCCGCTCAAAAAGTTTCTGATCCGGTAAGCGGCAAGGTTATAGTCAATGTCGGCGATGAGATCACCGAAGAAATAGCTGGAAAAATAGAAGAAGCCGGAATAGAGAATATCAAAGTGAGATCGCCGCTTACTTGCCAAATGAAGAAGGGTATCTGCCAAACATGCTACGGTCGTAATTTGGCGACCGGAAATCCTATAGACATAGGGGAAGCTGTGGGTACCATAGCTGCTCAATCTATCGGCGAGCCAGGTACTCAGCTTACAATGAGAACCTTCCATATCGGAGGTGTCGCTCTGCATAAAAAAGCCCGTGTTACCGCCAAACATGCCGGCAAGGTCAGTTTTGGCGAAGGGCTGTCCATCAGATCGATAAGGGACGCTTTCGACAATAAGATCGAAGTCGTTACCAGGGAATCTGTTATCACCGTAAAATCTAAGAACAGAGAAGAGATATATCCGATGCAGGTCGGATCCATTGTAAAAGTATCCGACGGAGAATCTGTCAAGGCCGCGGCGGTGATAGCCGAAGTGGATTCCACATACGATTATGTAGTTGTTACTACCGGAGGAAAAGTTAAGATATTCGGCGTTAACTTCATAGACAGAAAGAAAAAGATCGAGGACAAAACGGTTGTTGAAACGCTTGCGGAAAACGAAGGAATGGCGTTCGTTTACAACCCAAAAGTGGTTAAAGAATATGATATTCCCAAAGATGCAAAAATATTCGTGAATTTAGGGGATAATATTGACTTGGGGACCGAGCTTGCTACAGGGGTGACCGCTAAAGTCCCGGGAGTGGTGATAGATATCGAGACCAATTCCAGGGGCGGATATGTTGTTACTGCTCAGGGCGAGTTCTGTAGGATACAGTCGGGAGCGCAGCTCATGGTCAAGGACGGCGAGATGGTCGAGGACTACGACATAATTGCCAGAGAAGTCACATCCGATACGAAAAAGACGAAAGATATCATTCAGGGATTACCTAAAGTCGAGGAGCTTTTCGAGGCCAGAAAGCCTAAAGATGCCGCGCTTATATCGGAGATCGAGGGAAAAGTCGATCTCATAGATAAAGAAGGCGTCAGACAGATCACTATAGAAGGTGACGGAGATAAGGTTGACTACATGGTCCCTTACGAAACCCGTCTTAGAGTTTCTAAAGGCGATAAGGTCCATAAAGGCGCGGAGTTAACTTATGGAGAGCCTAACCCTCATGATGTTCTAAGGATACAGGGGGCTGATGCCGCACAAAAGCTTATTGTCAACGAGATCCAGAAGATATACAGATCTCAGGGGGTTACGATCCATGATAAGCATATAGAGACGGTCGTAAGGCAAATGACAAAAAAGGTAAGGATCGTTACGCCCGGAGACAGTCTTTTGCTTCCGGGAGAGCTTATTGAAAGAGTGGAATTTGAAAAGGTATGTGAAGAAACAAAGGGCGAAAAGCCGACAGCTACCCCGGTGCTTTTGGGTATAACCAAGGCATCTCTTATGACGGACAGTTTTATTTCTGCGGCATCCTTCCAGGAAACCGCTAGGATACTTACTGAAGCCGCCGTAAGGGGTAAAGTTGATGAAATGTACGGGTTAAAAGAGAACGTCATAATAGGGCGATTAATACCTTCGGGTACGGGTTTTGCCGGATACCGGTATGTTGAAGCGGAACCGGCCCATAAGTCAAAGGAGTAAAAAAATGCCGACCATTCAGCAGCTCATAAGAAAAGGCAGAAGAACGGAGACGAAAAAGAGCAAAGCTCCCGCTCTCGGAGGTTCTCCGCTTAAAAGAGGGGTATGTCTCAGGGTCTATACGACCACTCCTAAGAAGCCTAATTCCGCTCTGCGTAAAGTGGCCCGTGTGCGTTTGGTGAACGGGCAAGAGGTCACGGCTTATATTCCGGGCATAGGGCACAATCTTCAGGAGCATTCAGTCGTGTTGGTCAGAGGCGGTCGCGTGAAAGATCTTCCGGGCGTCAGATACCATATAGTAAGAGGCACTTTCGATACCGGAGGGGTCGAGAACAGGCTGAAGAGCAGATCAAAATACGGGGCGAAAAGGCCTAAGAAGGGTTAAGGAGTTTAATAATGCCTAGACGGGGAAACGTTTCTAAAAGAAAAACACAGCCGGATTCCAAGTATAGCAGTGTAATGGTGCAGAAATTCATCAATAAGATAATGACCGTCGGGAAAAAGAGCACTGCCGAAAATATCGTTTATAAAGCTATGGAAACCGTGGCGGGCAAGACCGGCAAAGATCCTCTGGAAGTTTTCGAAACCGCCGTGAAAAATGCAATGCCTTTGATGGAAGTTAAATCCAGAAGGGTTGGCGGATCGACTTATCAGATACCTATAGAGGTTGAGAAGGAGCGCGGGCTATCGATCTCTATGAAATGGATAAAAGAGAGCGCAGAAAGCAGGCCGGGTAAATCCATGTCCGAGAAGCTGGCTTCCGAACTTATGGAAGTATTCGCAGGTACCGGCGGAGCCATGAAAAAGAAGGAAGACCTTCATAAAACAGCGGAGGCAAACAAAGCGTTTGCCCACTTTAGATGGTAAGGGGATTATAAGGATGCCAAGAGCTTATCCACTTGAAAAGACCAGGAATATAGGGATCGCCGCTCATATAGATGCCGGTAAGACCACTCTTACCGAGAGGATATTGTATTATACCGGCAAGCTTTACAAAATAGGAGAGGTCCATGAAGGAACGGCCACCATGGACTGGATGGAGCAGGAGAAGGAGCGCGGAATAACCATAACTTCCGCATGTACCACCTGTTTCTGGAAGGATACAAGGATAAACATAATAGACACCCCAGGTCACGTTGATTTCACGGTTGAAGTGGAAAGATCATTAAGGGTCCTTGACGGAGTGGTCACGGTTTTCTGTGCCGTAGGCGGAGTGCAGCCGCAGAGCGAGACGGTTTGGAGACAGGCCGTAAAACATCATGTTCCGAGAATGGCTTTCATCAACAAGATGGACAGAGTGGGCGCGGATTTCAAACGGACCGTGAAAATGATGCAGGAAAGGCTCCTTGCTCATACCGTTGTCATGCAGCTTCCTATCGGGGCCGAAGATGCGTTCCAGGGGGTTATTGATCTTGTCGAGATGAAGGCTTATCTTTTTGTTTCCCAGGAAGAGGGGAAAATGACCGAAGCTCATATACCCGATGAGATGAAATCCAAAGCTTACAGGTATCATGAGAAGCTTATCGAGTCCGCGGTAGATGCGGATGATAATCTGATGGCCAAGTATCTGGAAGGCCAAAAGCTTACTGTACAGGAAATAAAATCCGCCATAAGGAAGCTCACCGTAGAAGGCAGGATCGTTCCGGTGTTCTGCGGCACGGCTTTCAAGAACAAAGGCGTACAGCCGTTGATAGACGGGATAGTCGATTACTTGCCGTCCCCCGTAGATATACCTCCGGTGAAGGGCATAGATCCTGACAGCGGGGATGAAATAAAGAGAAATCCATCCGATTCAGCGCCTTTTTCGGCACTGGCTTTTAAGATAATGTCCGATCCTTTTGTCGGTAAGCTTACGTTCTTCAGGGTGTATTCCGGTTCTCTGAAGAGCGGTTCGTACGTTCTTAATTCGACTAAAGGCAACAAAGAGAGGATAGGCCGATTACTTCAGATGCATGCGAACAAAAGAGATGAGATAGATGAGGTCTATGCCGGGGATATTGCCGCTGCCGTAGGATTAAAGAATACCACGACCGGGGATACTCTCTGTGATGAGAAATCTTCGGTGATACTTGAGAAGATGACTTTCCCTGAAACGGTAATATCTGTTGCTATAGAGCCCAAGACTAAGGCTGATCAGGAAAAGCTCGGAATATCGCTCCAGAAACTTGCCGAAGAAGACCCGACCTTTACAGTGAAGACGGACCAGGAAACCGGTCAGACGATAATTTCAGGTATGGGAGAACTGCATCTTGAGATCATTGTCGACAGATTGTTCCGCGAGTTTAAAGTAGAAGCCAACGTCGGGAAGCCTCAAGTGGCCTACAAAGAGACCATCAAGGGGCATTCCGAAGCGGAAGGGAAGTTCATAAAGCAGACCGGCGGCCGGGGGCAGTACGGTCATGTTTTCGTTAAGATCGAGCACTCAAAAGAGAAACAGTTCGAATTTGAGAACAAGATCGTAGGCGGTGTTGTACCCAGGGAATATATAAAGCCTGTCGAGGAGGGTATAAAAGAAGCGATGAATTCCGGTGTTTTGGCCGGATATCCGATACTCAACATCAAGGCAACCCTGTTCGACGGGTCATATCACGAGGTCGATTCTTCGGAAATAGCTTTTAAGATCGCCGCGTCAATGGCATTCAAGTCCGCGTTCATGAAAGCGAAGCCGATCCTGCTTGAGCCGATAATGAAGGTTGAAGTGGTCACGCCGGAGCAATATCTCGGTGATGTTATGGGGGATCTCAACAGCCGCCGTGCCAGGATAGAAGGCATGGAATCTCACAAGGGCATGCAGACCATAAAGGTCAAGGCGCCGCTGGCTGAGATGTTCGGATATTCCACTGCCCTCAGGTCATCTTCACAGGGCAGGGCGACTTTTACAATGGAGTTTAATTGCTATGAAGAAGTTCCTAAGAATATTGCCGAGGGCATAATACTCAAAAACTCAGGGAAGGCACAGGAAAAATGAAAAGACAGAAGATCAGAATAAGATTGAAAGGATATGATCACAGGATCGTGGACCAGTCGGCGGTCAAAATAATGGAAACAGCGAAAAGGGCCGGGGCCGCGGTTTCCGGGCCTATTCCTCTGCCGACGGATAAAGAGGTCTATTGTGTTCTCAGGTCCCCTCATGTGGACAAAAAATCCAGGGAACATTTTGAGATCAGGACCCATAAGCGCCTTATAGATATTCTTGACCCTGCTCCGCAGACGGTCGATGCTCTCATGCAGATAGACCTTCCTGCCGGCGTGGACATAGAAATAAAACTTTCTTAAAAGGCAAGTTTCGAAAGGATGTAAGAAAATGTTAGAGGGAATTATCGGCAAAAAAATAGGAATGACGCAGGTCTATGATAAATCCGGAGCAGTTGTTCCGGTCACGGTCATAGAAGCCGGCCCGTGTTTTGTTGTTGCTAAGAACAAGGACAGTAAAAAGGTCCAAGTCGGCTACGGTAAAGCTAAAAAGAGCTCCAAATCTCTTTCCGGGCATTTCAAAAAAGCAGGAGTAGATGAGAATTTAAAAGTATTAAAGGAATTCTCCTGTGATGATCTTGACGGGATACAGCTTGGACAGCAGATAAAGGTCGATATATTCAAAGAGGGCTCAAAAGTATCGGTTACAGGCACTTCCATAGGAAAGGGATTTGCCGGGACAGTTAAAAGGCATCATTTCAGAAGAAGTCCGATGTCACACGGATCAAAGTCCCACAGGATACCAGGATCCATAGGCGCAGGCACGACCCCGGGAAGGGTTTACAAGGGGAAAAGGCTCGCCGGGCGCATGGGTGGGGAACAGGTGACTGTGAAAAATCTTTCGGTCGTCCGCATAGATCCGGAGAAAAATCTGGTCCTTTTGCGCGGCGCCGTACCGGGATTCAAAGGCGGATACATAATAATAAGAAAGGGAAAAGCGTAGAATGGTTTCTTTACCTTTACATGACAAATCCGGAAAGTCTTCAGGCTCGATAGAGGCCAATGATTCTGTTTTCTTGATACCCGTGAATCAGGCTGTTGTTCACTCCGCTTTTGTGGGACAGCGCGCCGCACTTAGACAGGGGACGGCTTCCGCAAAGACCAGAGGAGAGGTCCGTGGGGGAGGCAAGAAGCCCTGGAAGCAGAAAGGCACCGGTCGTGCGAGGGCAGGCTCCACAAGATCGCCTCTTTGGAAAGGCGGCGGTGTGGTGTTCGGTCCTAAGCCCAGG
>CALFCX010000155.1 GCA_937950635.1 uncultured bacterium | reverse complement strand
TCCGGACCTCAAGGATGTTCAGCTTAAAAGCCCGGATGATACAGAAGGCAGATATTATATCAGGCTCAGGGCTGCCGACAAGCCCGGGGTCCTTGCGGGGATATCCGGGGCGTTCGGGGAGAAGAATGTCAGCATAAAAGCGCGCTCCAGAAAGAGACTGTTGATAATGCCGCCACAATTGTTATAATTACTCATAACGTGAACGCTAGGAATTTTTCGGACGCTATGAAAAAAATCTCGGGATTGCCTGCCATAAAAGAGGTGGGAAGCGTTATCCGGGTAGGAATGGAGAGCTGAGCAATGATCGGAATACTTTCGCCCGTGATGAAAAAAGTGGTCGAGGAGGAGGAAAGCTATCCGTCGCCTTCGGCCAAGACAAAGATCAATAAGGCGATAGGCCGATATAAACTGCTTTCGAAGGCACAGAAATGGAAAGAGCATATGGACGACATAAAGTTCGCTCTTTCCGATCTTCTTGTCGCCAGAGGCGAGGAAGAGGATTATAAAGAAGCCCTTTCGTATTATAATAACCTGATCGCTAAGACACGCAATCAGATGCTTAAAGGCCGCTCTATGATAGGCAAGGCGGAGCTGGCCATATCCGGGGTCGCTAAGATGAGCGAAGAAGAGGCGGTCAAGCTCTGCAAAGAAGGCTGCGCTCTTTTAAAAGGCAAGCTTGATGATTTTTTTGTGGCCAAGGGGATCGCCGTTGAAGCCGAGCTTCTTGTGAAAAGAGGGGATAAGAAGGATATCAAAGAAGCGGCCAGGCTTTTCGGTAAGCTTATAGGCAACAGGAAAGCCCATCCTTATTTCAGGGCCCGAGCTCTTGTGGGGAAAGCGGAGCTGGCGCTGTATTTCGGGGTGGATTCGCTCTCGAACGGGATAAAAATGTGCGAAGAATGCCTGAAGATATTCGCGGAAAGACCTCTGGATTACTTTGCGGTAAAAGCGAGGGTGGTGGAAGCTGAACTGCTTTCGAGAAGAGGATCTTCTTCCGATCTTCACAAGGCCGAGAACCTGTGCCAGAAAGCCATTGTTTCTCCGGTACACAAAGACCTGACAGCCAGGGCCAAGCTTGTGCTTGCCGAGATATCTAAAAAGGAAAGGGCCCAGCGCTTATTTGATGAAGTCCTCGAGCAGGACGGGCTTGATCCTTATCTCATAGAAAAAGCCCGGATAGCGGAGCGCGCGGCCAAAAACAGGCTTAATTAAGAGAGCCCCAAAGCGTTCTTGATCTGAGGCATCGCTTCTTTGGCGGCTTCTTCCCCCAATTCCACCAGATATTGCGCTTTGTCGAGTTCTAGCGACGTTACTTTTTCTTTTATCGGGGTTATCAATACGTCGCATCCCTTTTTTGGCGCTTTGTTCTGATTAAGGATGAATATATCCAGTGCCCGGTCGAATATCTCCAGAACATTGTTGAAACATTCTATTTTTTCCGTCCTGGGGATGACATCAACACCTATAATGAAATCCGCCCCCATTTTTTTTGCCGTTTGTGAAGGAAGGTTCTCTTCAAGGACCCCGTCCACCAGCATGTGATGCTCCGTCTTTAACGGTATGTACATCCACGGGAAAGAACAGGAAGCCCTTACGGCTTTGTGCACTTCCCCTTTGTTGAGGACCAGTTTTTGTCCGGTAGAGATGTCCAGCGCGACGCAGGAGAAAGGGATCTCCATTTCGGGGAAGGTCTTTTTGCCTATCAGACTTATCACGAATTTTTCTATCTCTTCGCTGGATACAAGGCCTGTTTTTGAAAGAACTATCCTGAAGAAGTTCTTCCATTTCACCTTTGAGGCTATTTCCATCATGGTGGTTATATTCACGCCGCCCGCGTAAAGGGATCCGATCAAAGAACCTACACTGGTGCCGGCTATATAATCCACAGGTATCCTGTTGTCATGAAGAGCTTTTAGTACGCCTATATGTGCAAGTCCTCTTGCACCTCCTCCGGACAAGGCGAGCCCTACTTTTTTCTTTTTGAAAGGGTTGAAAACGTCAAATATCATGGGAGTATTATATCATCCAATCTCATCGATGATCCGGATAACTATTCCCGGATCCACAAAATTTGCCGTTCCGACAGCTATGGCATTGGCCCCAGCCGCAAAGAATTCTTTTGCGTCCGAAGCGCTCATTATACCGCCCATGCCGATTATAGGAGTTCCGGGGAAAGCGGCCCTCACTTGCGAGATCATCTTCAAGGCGTTCGGTTTTATCGTAGGCCCTGAAAGCCCGCCGGTTATAGCCTGACTTTTACCAGGAATAGTGGTGGTATGTTGGACGGTATTGATCATCGACAGGATATCTGCCCCGCCATCCAAAGCCGCTTTTGCTATTACAGTTATATCGGCAACATTCGGAGTGAGTTTTGCTATCAGAGGAAGTTTGCAGGTTTCCCGTACCGCGGAAATGACTTCTTTTGTCATTGCAGGGTCTTTGCCGAAAGCTATACAACCCTTTTTCACATTCGGACAGGAAATATTCACTTCTATCGCGTTTATGCCGTCTTGCCTGCAAAGTATTTCGGCCGTCCGGACATATTCTTCTATTGTCTCTCCGGCAATATTCACGATCAGAGCGGTTTTTATCTTCTTTAGTTTTGGCAGATAATTTGCTATAAAATATTCTACGCCGTCATTTTGAAGTCCGATAGAATTCACAAGCCCGTTCTCCACTTCCATAAGACGCGGCTGGGGATTCCCTTTCCTCGGCTTTATTGTGACCGTTTTTGTGGTTATCGCGCCAAGCTTATCAAGCGGGACCAGATCGGCAAATTCCAGTCCGAACCCGAAGGTCCCGGACGCTACGGTTACCTGATTTTTCATCTCAAGCCCGGCGAGGATTATTGCCATATTATTTCCTTAGGATCAAATACCGGTCCATCTTTACATACCCGCCTGTTGCCGTTAATGGTCTCTACCACGCATCCGAGGCATGCTCCGATCCCGCAGGCCATATATTCTTCAAGAGACACCTGGCAGGGGATATTATGTTTTTCGGCTATTTCGCTTACCGCTTTCATCATGGGCTTCGGTCCGCACGTGTAAATTAAGCATTTTTTCGGGTCCAGGGTATCGATATAAGAAGAATACAGGGCGGAAACGGTGCATTTTTCACCGCATGAGCCGTCATCGGTCGAAATATAGAGTTTTGTGCCGAGCTTTGCGAAATCAGAACCGCACAACAACAGGTCTTTTGTTGTTGCTCCCATAAAAAAGTGGGACCCTATCTTTTTTTTCTTCAATTCTTCCTCAAGGCAATACAAAGGGGCGCTTCCGCAGCCGCCGGCTATGAGAATTGCGGTCTTTGTCCTGTCTATTGTAAATCCGTTGCCCAAAGGGCCGATGACGTCCAACTCAGCGCCTTTTTGTGTTCTCGATAATATTTCCGTCCCTTTGCCGACAATATGGTATATGATGCTGAAACCGTCCTTGTTTATCCTGTGTATGGAAAACGGCCTGCGCAAAAGGGGAGTAGATGAACCGGAAACTTTTATCTGCACGAATTGTCCGGGTTTTGCGGATCTGTGAATGTTTTTTGATAGAACGGTCAGTTTAAAATAGTCTGGTGCGACCTTAACGTTCTCAAGGACAGAGCATCTTTCCTGGTAGATCATTGGTATAATTCTAACATATTAAGGGGAAAGGCCCATAAGGGCCCGTAAGGGCTTAGATGGCATAAGGCAAAAAAGATCAAAGCCTTTTAAGCCCTCCGCGCCTTTTCCCACTTTAAGGGCCTTAGAACATAGGGAGGTCAGCATATGAAAACCCACACCGACTACATCGCCGTAAATACCAAGAAAGAGAAAGAAATACTCAATATCACCCGTCAGGTTGAAGATATTGTCGCAAAATCCGGAATAAAGGACGGAATGGCGCTGGTATCGGCAATGCATATAACGGCATCTGTATTCGTGAATGATGAAGAACCGGGGATAAAGCAGGACCTTCTCGAATGGGCAGAAAAGGTAGCGCCGGACCGGACGGATTACAGGCACCACCAAACAGGAGAATCCAACGGTGATGCTCATCTCAAGTCGTTGTTGTTCAACCACGAAATAATAGTTCCTATAACCGGCGGCCGGCTTGATTTCGGCAGATCGGAAGAGCACACGTCTGAACTCCAGTCACGGCTACATCT
>CALFCX010000154.1 GCA_937950635.1 uncultured bacterium | reverse complement strand
TCCCGCCCACGGAAGAGAATTCTTTGACCGCGTCCTTAAGATAAAGCTCTATGTTGTTCGACTTCAGGTGCTGGTGTATAACAGAAGCCATTTCAAAGTCAAGAAGGTTCATGACCTGCCCCGCGAGCTCTACCACGGAAACAAGCATCCCAAGGTTATGCAGATTCTCGGCAAGCTCGAGGCCTATAAATCCCCCGCCCACGACTATTGCTTTCCCGGGCTTCTTCTCATTGATAAACGATCTTATAAGGTCCATATCATGGAGATTGCGGACAGTGAATATCCGGGGGTCGTTTATCCCGGGGATCGGAGGTCTGACCGGATAGCCGCCCGGAGAGAGGACCAGTTTGTCGTAGGTCTCTTCATAAATATTGTTGTTGCGCAGGTCTTTTATTCTAAGTTTTTTGTTGGCGCGGTCAATGGATATCGCTTCTGAATTTGTGCGCACATCTACTTTGAACTGTTTTTTGAAATCCTCCTCGGAAACAACTACAAGGTTCTCCCTGTCCTTGATAACCCCGCCTATGTAATAAGGAATGCCGCAATTGGCATAAGAAACCTCGGAGCCGCGTTCAAACATTATTATCTCGGCATCTTCGCTCTGTCTGCGAAGCCTTGCAGCGGTCGTAGCACCGCCGGCAACGCCTCCCACTATCACCACTTTCATTATAAGATATCCTCCGGCCAGTTTTGTCCTATTATACTATCTTTGTGGAACGATAGCCCCCATCGGACACATTCTTGTACATAAACCGCATTTCGTACATATATCCATATCTATTTCCGGAGCCATATACCCATTTTGCTTTATCGCACCGGCCCTGCAGACCCGCACACATGGGCATGCATGATCCTGCGGACATCTCTCCACGAGTACTTTAGGCATATTGTTTTATCGCCTCCTCAAATTGGGCTGCAGGCAGATAACCTATTATACGGTCGACCTCTTTGCCGTCCTTAAAAACTATAACGCACGGGATACCGGTTATTCCGTATTCCTGTGCGGCAGCTTGATTTTCATCCGTATTTATCTTACAGAACTTCATGGACGGATATTTCTCCGCGGCCTTTTCATAAACAGGCCCCATCATTCTGCACGGACCGCACCATACCGCCCAAAAATCGACAAGCGCGGTTCCTTTATGCTGTCCGACCTCTTTACTAAAGTTCCTATCGGTAATATTATGTATCATGATAGCCTCCTCCTTCGGCGGTTTTATGATAGTATGATTATATACCCCCAGGGGGTATATGTCAACAGAAAGGACAAAACGTCGTGCAAAACAACAAAAAGGTCCTGCATCAGCTCAGGATAGCGAAAGGACAGATGGAGGGCATAATAAAGATGGTCGAAAAGAAAGACTACTGCTCCAACGTGCTGGCCCAGCTTGCGGCCTGCGACAAAGGCCTGAAAAGAGCCGCATCGATGATCATAGAGAACCATCTCTCAAGCTGCATAAAAATGCGCAAAGATAAGGGTGTCGACAAAAAGATACAGGAGATCTCCTCTATCTTAAGAAGATACATGTAACGGAGCGCGATTGACACGACGCGCTTTTTCTTTTATATTTGTAAATATACTTTTTTAAGGAGCGTTTTATGCCGAACAACAAATGTCAAAGCTGCAGCATGCCAATCTCAAAAAAGGAAGACTACGGGACCAATGCGGACGGAAGCATCAGCAAGGAATTCTGCCGATTCTGCTTTCAAAAAGGCGCTTTTACGGAACCAAACATAACCTTGGACGGAATGGTCGACAAAGTGGCGCATGTAATGATCGCGAAAGTGGCCATCCCGGAAGAGAAAGCCCTGGAACTGGCAAGACTTGAATTGACCTGCCTTTCCCGCTGGAAATAGAACAAGGAGCCGGCAATGCTTCTGGCCTTCACGCTCACTCTGGTTGCAGGCCTTTCCACGGGCATAGGCGGCGCGATCGCTTTTTTCACCAAAAGAACGGATACAAGATCTCTTTCAATAGCCCTTGGTTTTTCGGCCGGGGTTATGGTCTACGTATCAATGGTGGAGATACTCAGCAAGTCCCTGGGGTCGCTTTCAGCCGCATTCGGTCAGAACGCCGGAGAATGGATAAATATCATTTCGTTCTTCGGCGGGATCGGTGTTATGGCACTCATCGACAATCTTATCCCGTCTGTTGAGAATCCGCACGAGATACACACGGTCGAAGAAATGGACAGCCCCGCACCCGAAAAAAACCGTTGCCTTATGAGAACGGGAATATTCATGGCAATAGCAATAGCGATACATAATTTCCCGGAAGGCCTGGCCACGTTCATGGCAGCAATTGCAGATCCAAAGCTCGGCATATCCATAGCTCTTGCCATAGCGATACATAATATACCTGAAGGCATTTCGGTATCCGTTCCGATCTTTTACGCGACCGGGAGCAGAAAAGCGGCTTTTGCGGGTTCTTTTCTTTCAGGACTGGCCGAACCGCTGGGGGCTCTTATCGGCATCGCGCTTTTTTCATTCTTTCTGCCGGAGCATCTTTTAGGCATTGTATTCGCGGCAGTGGCGGGCATCATGGTTTACATATCTTTCGATGAACTGCTTCCCGCGGCGCGTCAGTACGGGAAACACCATTATGCTATCGGAGGTTTGATAGCCGGTATGGCATTGATGGCGGTCAGCCTTGCCATACTCTGACCATTCAGTGTTTTAAAAACACCATCACGCCTATCCCCAACAGTATGAACACCAGCTGCAGCCATGCTCTCGGATAGTCTTTCTGACCGTGGAGAGAAGGAATAAGGTCCGAATTGGCCATATAAATGAACCCGCCAGCCGTGACAGGCAGAACAACAACCAAAGATTCCTGAATATGCGGTCCAGCCATCAAAGCTATGACCGCACCGACAATAGCAAAAAGCGCGGACAATAGATTCATCAAGAGAGCTTTTCGCGGCGACAAACCTCCGTGGATCAGCACTCCGAAATCCCCTATTTCCTGAGGGATCTCATGAAGTATAACGGCAACCGTTGTCGCTATCCCGACCGGAACGCTTATTATATAGCTCGCCGCGACCGCCAGACCGTCAAAAAGATTATGCAATCCGTCTCCTATAATATTCATGAACACTACCGGATGAGGATGATCTTCGGATGTGGGCACATGGCAATGCCGCCACAGAACGAATTTTTCAAGGATGAAGAATAAAATGATCCCGCACAATACCAAAAGAGAGACCTGCTCTATTCCACCAAGCTCTTCCACGCTCTCCGGTATAAGATGGATAAAAGCTCCTCCGAGAAGACCTCCCACGGCAAAACTGACCATCGTGAAAATTATTTTCTTCATGAATTCGGGACGCAATGCCAGGGTAACGATGCCGACCAAAGATATCAGGCTGATCAACAGAACCGAAGATATTGTATAGATCCAGATATTCAGCATCTTAAGCAGCCCTCCTTAATATGTAAAAGTCACACCGATCGTAGCCACATCCTGGGAATTATTGTCAAAATCGACCGAATAACCGGTATCCACCCTGTAATCCCTCGTCACCTGCCATCTCCCGCCGATCTGTGCGCTCACATTAGAGCGGGTTGACGAAGAAGATCTCCCGAAGCATTCCAGTACTATATCGGCGCCCGGATAGACCTCTCTTTCCACGGCCGCGGAATAGCTTATAACATTTGCTTCGGCAGCTCCGGCGGGCACTCCCACCAGAGTATATCCTATATTATAGTGTGTCCTAAAATCCGACATCTCTCGGGAATATATCGCAAGAACGGAATAATCCGCATGCCCGGTACCGAGTCCCGAAGAAGCATCCGCGTTAGCAAGTTTTATCCCGACCCTTAGAGATAGTCCGCTGTTCTCTCCGTATTCAGCGATCTTAAATTTCGCATTGATCGTACCGTCCCCGAACCCGACCGGCAGACTAAAATAATAAGGCATTTCTACCCCCACATCCAGATATCCCAAGAGCCCGTATTTAGCCTGCAACACGGCGTTGCCGACGGTATTTCCGCCCGCGCTCGGGGCTGAAGAATACGAGCCGGCTTCGATCTCATACTTTCCCATTCTCACCGTCCCGAAATCGTCGGTCACAAGCGGCCTGGCGGCAAACAACGGGGACGACAGGATCAAAGCGGACAACAGAAAAAAAACCGTTCTCTTCATCGAAAAACCCCTTTCAGATCGTATTAATATCAAAATCCCGCAATTCTTCCGGCCTGGTATACCAGAAAGCAAACTACCCATGCGAGAGTGATATTATAAAAAAAGCTGAACAGCAGCCAGCCGCCGCCTATTTCCGCCCGCATGGCGGCCAAAGCGGCAAAGCAAGGGGGCATAATAAGTATGAACAACATTAGGACGTATCCCACCAGAGGCGTAACTCCGGGATCATTCTTTAAAGCTTCCCGCAGGCTTTCGCTTTGCCCTTGATCCTCATCCCCTACCTTGTATAAAATCCCCAAGGTGGACACAACCACTTCCTTGGCAGAAAATCCGGTCAAAGCAGCAACTCCTATTTTCCAGTCAAACCCTATAGGGCGTATCGCGGGTTCTATGACCTTCCCTAATCTTCCGGCAATGCTGTGCTCAAGACCGTTGTATCCGCTGCCGGAGGCGACCGGGAATGTGGTTATCGCCCAGATCAGGATGGACGCACCAAGTATGACCGTCCCGGCTTTCTTCATGTAACACCATGTTTTTTCTTTAACGTGCCACAATATGCCCTGCAGTGTAGGCAAGCGGTATGGAGGGAGTTCCATCACGAACGGCGTCTCCTCTCCTCTCAGGACCAGGCGCCTCAGAAGAACAGATGAAAAAAGCGCAAGAAGGACACCTATGACGTAAACAGACATGACAACATTCCCGGCATTTTGAGGAAAGAATGCTGCCGCAAGCAGCACATAAACAGGAAGTTTTGCCCCGCAGCTCATGAAGGGCGTTATAAGCACCGTGAGTATGCGGTCCTTGTGGTTCTTTAAGGTTCTGGCAGCCATTATCGCCGGGACAGAACAGCCGAACCCCAGCATCATAGGCATAAAAGATTGGCCGTGAAGCCCGAACCTGTGCAGGAACTTATCGGTAATAAAAGCTGCTCGCGCGATATACCCGGTATCTTCCAAAAGAGAAAGAAGAAAGAACAGTATGATTATCAGCGGCACAAAAGAAAGCACGCTCCCTATACCTCCGACCACTCCGTCCACGATCAAAGACCGCAATATTCCCTGAGGGATATACAGAGTCCCGTATCGGGAGACCCATTCAAAAAAGGCCTCAAGCCAACGCATCGGATATTCCCCGAATTTAAACGTAATCTGGAATATGGCCCATATAACCGCCAAAAATATGGGCAACCCGAGTATTCGGTCAAGCAGCAGCCTGTCCACATGCTCGCTTATTTGAGCGCCAGACTTTTCGTTCCTCTTCACGGATTCCATTACGGCCCCGTGAACATAGGCGTACCTCTGTTCCGAAACAACTATTTCAGAATCTCTGCCAAAATGCTTCTCTATTTCCTTTATACAGCCGTCCGAAATTTTTTTTACAAGATCTTTTTCGCTATGCGCAGAAAGTCTGCCTAAAACGTTCCTGTCCTTTTCCAGAATTTTTATCGCTATCCATCTCGGGGGATATATGGCGGCAAAAACCGTATCCCTGACAAGAACTTCTGTTATCTTTGATATTTCATCTTCAAGTTCATTGCCATAAGAAACCATCTTCGTATTGCAGGTTTGACGCCCAAGACATTCAATAACGCGGTCAAGAAGCTCTTCAATGCCCTCATTCCTTATGCCGACGGTCCTTACCATTGGGATACCCAAAAGACTTGAAAGCTCTTTATCGTTTATATCCAAGCCCATGGACCTGGCCTGATCCATAACATTCAGCGCTCCTATTACCGGGATCCCAAGTTCCTGGAGTTGAAGGCAAAGATAAAGGTTCCGTTCGAGATTGGTTGAATCGATCACATCAATTACAATATCCGGCTTTTCATCTATTATAAAATCCCTGGCGACCACCTCATCGGGAGAATAAGCGGTAAGGCTGTAAGTGCCCGGCAGATCGTATATCACGAATTCTATTTCCTTATAAAGCCTGCTCCCCTGTTTTTTTTCCACCGTCACACCTGGATAATTGCCAACTTTTTGGTTGGAACCAGTCAAAGCGTTAAAGATCGTCGTTTTCCCGGAATTAGGGTTTCCGGCCAGACCTATCTTTATGGTCTTTTTAAATCTCATCTTCCGGCTCCGTGACGATGCCTGTGATGATGCCCATGCCCGTCTCCGAATCCCAGCGATTCCACCTCAACCCCTCTGGCTTCCGATCTGCGGATCGAAATGTTATAGTGCATCAAGCGGACCTGTATTGGATCGCCGAACAAAGCTGACCGCACCACCACGCCTTCAACCCCTTGAGTGAACCCCATATCGGCGAGCCGCTTCCCTATTTCTCCCGCAATATGGACTTTCTTCACTCTGAATTTTTGGCCGCGTTCTAGATCGGATATGTTCATATTGATAACTATTCTTTCTTTCTGCATTCGGGACATACGCCGAATATATCAAGCCTATGCCTGTTTATTGAATAACCGTTCTTATTGCATACGGCTTTTTGAAGGGATTCTATCCTTTCATCAAAGAACTCAACTATGCTTCCGCAGGAAACACAGACCAGATGGTCATGATGCTTGTGATCTATTTTGTGCTCATACCTTACGGTCTTATCTGACAGTTCCACCGGCTCGGCGATCCCGGCCTCGGAAAAGACCTTTAAGGCCCTGAAAACCGTAGCTTGGCCTATCGAAGGATCTTTTTTCCTGGCCATCGCAAAAAGCTCTTCGGCTGAAACATGGTCTTCGATCGACATGAATTCTTTCAAAATAAGATCTCTTTGCCTTGTGGAGTTGAGATTGTTTTTCTTAAGATAGTCCAAAAGCAATCTGTTCTCTTTGGCATAATCTTTCATGACAACACCTTCCAAATATTGATAATCATTATCAAATTCAATTGTAGAGCGCCCTTATGTATTTGTCAACCTGAGTGAGGATATTCAGTCGGCTTTTTTCATGACGAACGCGGTCAGCCAAAATAAGGAAAGAGTGATAAGCACGCCGGCGATCCCCGCCGATACCGTGGAAACGCCGCCTTCCGGCAAGAGCGGAACGGTATAATCCGGCATTATCGAAGCCCTGTCGGAAGCCATTTCTATGAACCCGAGGTTCTCGGCGACTTTTTCAAGACCATCCGGGTTTGAGGAGGCCAGGAAAGATGCCAGGACCGTTACTGCAATGACAAAGAAAAACACCTTCTTCATATTTCTTCTCCGCCGGAACTATCGGCTGTCAATATCCTGAAAATATATACAAAAGCGACCGTAATGGCCGCTTCGGCCACGCCTATTACCGCATGGACTTTCAACATGGCGGGGATAACAGCGTCAAAAGCCATGGTCCCCGATAACCCTATCTGAACGGCACACGAAAAAGCCGCCAGGACTACGGAAGACCAGGAAGCAAAAGCAACGGCCAGCCACTCCGGTATCAGGCGTTTCAGGAAATAGTAAATGTAATAGCAAAGAAAAGCGCCCACAAATGCCATGTTAACAATATTCGCTCCTATGGCCAGAACCCCGCCATCCGAAAAGAAGAGCATCTGCACGGCAAGAACAACGCTTATTACCACGGTCCCGGCAAAAGGACCCAACAATACGGCGGCAAGAACACCGCCTATCAGATGGCCGGAAGTCCCGTTGTCTACAGGGAAATTGAACATCTGAGCGGCAAAAACAAGTGCGGCAACCATTCCCATCTTGTATATAAGGTTCTCCCCGGCTCGGGTAAGGGCCCTTTTCGTCCCGCTTGTCACGGCATTAAAGCCCGTTGAAAGCGCCTGAACAGGACTCTCAGCCGTGACAGCATCCCTCAGCCTGTAAAAACTGTAAAAGAGCCCCGCCGCGGCTGCCGCGACAAGCCCCGAAGAAATTTTGGCGTCCAGGAACCCGTCAGGTATATGCATAGCACCCTCCTTTGAGATACCTGAAGATTGTATCACTCATAAAAAAGTTTAGTCAAACAGGGGTTCGCAGAAGAGCAGGCTGAACCTCGACATGGATTGTGCTAACATAGTAAAAAGACAACTCTTTTTCAAAGGGGGCCTTTATGAAAAAGATAATCCAGTTCGTTTTCCCCATCTTAATAACAGCATCTCTGGTAGTGATAGCCTTCGGAGTGTTCCAGATACGCAACGAAGAAGGCAAGCTCATGGACGACCTAAAAAGAAAGGCAGTGTCGGTCGCGGACGGTATGGAACTGTCGGTAAGATACGTTATCACCGGCAAGGATACCATGAATGCCAAAAGGCTGGTCAAAAAATTCGAGAGCAAAGAGCGCGTTCAGGGAAGCGCCATTTATGACAAGGACGGGAAGGTAATCGCCATCACTGACCGCTTCAGGGACTGGAAAGACGTTGAAAAACTGCATCACAGGTCGATACTCAGGGATAAACGCCCCCAAAGCTCGGTAGCCAAGTTCCAGAAGTACTATGTATATACCTATACCGCGCCGGTCACCGATGATGAAGAGAACATCCTCGGGCTGGTAGAGATAATCTACGACACTTCCTACGTGTTCGCCCGAACAAGAGAAACGTGGACGGCAATAATCATCACGCTGGTCGTTCTTTGCTCTCTCCTGCTTGCCATATCTCTTTACCTGCAGAACAAGTTCATTTCTCAGCCGATACAAAAAATGACCGAGTGGTTCAGGCACTTCCAAAAAGGCGAATCAAAAAAAATACTTAAGCCTGAGGACAAGGGAGAGCTCGGAAAACTGGCCGAAGAAGAAGAACAGATAGCGCTGGACATAAAAATAGCGAAGAAAAGCATATCAACAAAGGCCGAAAAGAGGCTGAAAAAAGACGAACTGTGGAGCGAGACCAAATTAAGGGACCTTGTGCACTACAAGCTCGGGGATAACGCGTTCTTTGTGGTGTCTAACCGCGAACCTTATATGCATGTGATCGACAAAACAACGGGCAAGCCAAAGTGTGTCCGGCCCGCAAGCGGCGTGGTAACCGCGATCGATCCTATCTTGCGGGCATGCGGCGGCACCTGGGTCGCTCTGGCAAGCGGGGATGCGGACAAGGAATTTGTCAATTCAAAGAATAAACTAGGCGTGCCGCCGGAGGATAACCGTTATATTCTAAAACGCCTTTGGATCACGGAAGAAGAGGAAAAAGGCTTTTATCTGGGATTTGCAAACGAAGGCATATGGCCTCTTTGCCATATAACCCATACAAGACCCATATTCCGCGAAGAGGACTGGCAAATGTACAAAGAGGTAAATCAGAAATTCGCCGACAGCGTCATAGAAGAGCTTCCCGCCAAAAACCCTCTCATCTTCATACAGGATTATCACTTCACCCTGCTGCCGAAAATGATCAAGGAAAAAAGGCCCGATGCGATAATAGCGCTTTTCTGGCATATCCCGTGGCCAAATCCGGAAGTGTTCTCAATATGCCCGTACCAGGAAGAGATACTGGACGGAATGTTGGGTAGCGATCTGATAGGCTTCCACGTCCAATACCACTGCAACAATTTCATGGATACGGCCAACCGATTGCTTGAAAGCAAAGTGGACAACGAAAGGTTCTGTATTGTCCGGTCCGGAAAAGAGACATTGATCAGACCGTATCCGATAAGCATTGACATGAACTACTACGGCGGAAAAATGGCCGCCGACAAGGAACAGATAGAAAAGATAAAAAAAGAGCTGGACCTTGACGGCAAAATAATCGCCGTGGGGGTCGACAGGATAGATTACACAAAAGGCATAGCGGAAAGAGCTTTGGCGGTGGACAGGTTCCTCGAAAAGAACCCGCAATATATCGGCAAGTTCGTCTTTATACAGCTCGGATCGCCAAGCAGAACGACAATAAAAAGATACGGCGAGCTTGACAGGGAAATAGACGAGATCATAGACAAGAAGAACTCAAAATACGCTGCCGGTTCATGGAAGCCGATAATATACCTGAAAAGGCATTTTTCCCAGGATGAGATAAAACCCTTCTATGCTCTGGCGGACATTTGCATAGTAAGTTCGCTGCATGACGGAATGAACCTGGTATCCAAGGAATACGTCGCTTCAAAGAACGATCTTTCCGGCGTATTGATCCTAAGCAAGTTCACAGGGGCATCAAAGGAGTTCTCCGACGCCCTGCTCATAAACCCCTACTCCATCGAAGAATTCTCGGATGCTTTAAAAACAGCCGCGGAGATGCCGGAAGAAGAAAAGACAAGGCGTATGGAGAACATGAGAAAGACCATAGAAGAGAACAATATCTATAAGTGGGCGGCAGCCATAATAACCGACCTTACTTCCATAAAGAAAGAGCCATGAAGTATATTTTTAACAATACAGAGAAGATAACAGCCGGCATAAAAGGCAGGAAGATCCTGCTGATGCTCGACTATGACGGAACTGTGGTCCCCATAGCAAAAACCCCTTCCGAGGCGGTGCTTTCAGACGCGTCCAGGAAGATATTCAATGACATCGCCAAAGAACCGCACATAAAACTCGCTTTCATAAGCGGAAGGTCTGTTGCCGAGATCCGTAAAATGGCGGGGATAAAAGGGATATTCTACGCGGGGAACCACGGGCTTGAAATAGAAGGTCCGAAGACCGCGTTCGTCCACGAAAAAGCAAAAAAGACATCTTCGGAACTGAGGAGCATATTTGATGCCCTCAGAAAAAAGCTGTGCAGCTTCAAAGGAGTTCTTATTGAAGACAAAGTATTATCAATAAGCGTCCACTTCAGGCTTGCCGATCCGCATGAAGAAAAGAACATAAAAGCTCTGGTGAAGGCATCCGCCGACAAGAACAGGTTCCGGCTTTCGGGAGGGAAAAAAGTGATCGAAATAAGACCGAAAGAAAAATGGAACAAAGGCAATGCCGCAAAATTCCTGCTTAAAAAACTCAAGGGCTGTTTCCCGGTATATATAGGAGACGACAAGACGGACGAAGACGCCTTCAAGGCCCTTAAGGGCTTGGGGCTCACGGTGTTCGTAGGGGACCGCAAAAAAAGTGCGGCGGGATACTATTTGAACGATACGAAAGAAGTGATCTCTTTTGTCAGGTTTTTAGGCAACAGGGGCAATACGGCATGAGAAAAGATATAATAAAGGCAAAAGAGCCTTTCAGGTTCTCCACAAGGCTCCATTTATCAGAGCTGACGGGGCTTAAAGCCAAAAATTTAAGGGAATTCCTGAGATTATTAAAAACAGTGAAAGGATCCTGCATATATTACCATACGCACAGATACCTCCAGCAACACCAGTATCTTTCCCCGGAACCTCCGAACGATTTCGCTTATTGGGTAACAAAATCCCTGAATGAGGACGAGCTCGGCGAAATGCTGGCAAGCATTGACACCGTACAGTTCTCCACCATAAGACAGCTGAGGGAAAAAATAATCTCTACCATATCCGGCTTCATGAAAGCGCACCCCACATCAAGAAAAAAATTCGCGGATGAAGGAGATGAGTTCCATTTCATAAAGGCCATAAGTTTTGTCATCCCGACAAATCACATCGCCAACGATCTGAAGGAGTTCGCTGATATCCTTGAAAAAATAACAATAGATTCCATTTATTTTCACGTATTCGAGGCCCGGCTCAGGCTGGAAAAAGGCTATAACGACTTCTCGAACTGGATCGAAAAGTCCGTCGGGGATATCGAACTGGCAAAAAGCATTTCAAAGCTAGATCCGTACACTTTTACATTGGACGATCTGCGAAGGACCATGATAATGATGATAAGGAAAAGGATAAAATAGCAGATGGCAAAGATTGAGGATTACGCGCAAATAATAGGACAGTCTTCGATAGACGATCTGAGGCACATCGCCGACCGTCTCAAAGGAAAATCCGTACAGCAAATAAACTCCACCGCGGTCGGCGGAGGGGTCGCGGAGATCCTCAACAGGATGATACCTCTTATGAGAGAATTGGGCGTCAACACGAAATGGGACGTGATAAAAGGCGGAGAACAATTCTTTGCGGTAACAAAGAAATTTCACAACGCGCTCCACGGCAACAAAGAAGACTTGAGCGACAAGGATTTCGAGATATTCCTGGAAACCGGCAATAAGAACGCCTCCGAAATGGAAATATTCGGCGACATAGTGTTCGTGCATGACCCCCAGCCGATCACTCTTATCGAAAAAAGATCGGGGAACAAGTGGGCGTGGAGATGCCATGTGGACGTCTCCAAACCTGACGAAAAGGTCTGGAAATTCCTTGAGAATTACATATCAAAATATGATTCCGCGGTCTTTTCATCTCCCGTATTCTCTCACAAGCTGAGTATAAGGCAGTTCCTTATATCCCCTTCAATAGATCCTCTTAGCGATAAGAACATCGAGCTGCCGCAGGAAACGATAGACCAGACTTTAAAGAAATACAAGGTACCGGACGACAAGCCGATAGTGACCCAGATCTCCAGGTTCGACAGACTTAAAGACCCTGTCGGAGTTATAGAAGCTTATAAGATAGTAAAAAGGCACATAGACTGCTCTCTTGTTCTAGCGGGAGGCACAGCCGCCGACGATCCTGAAGGGCAGCTCGTTCTGGAGGAAGTAAGAGAAAAAGCCGGGAACGACCCTGACATACACATTCTTCTGATGCCGCAGAACGATATAGAGGTCAACGCCCTTCAAAGGGCCTCAACGGTAATAGTCCAGAAATCTATAAAAGAAGGGTTCGGGCTCACCGTTTCGGAAGCCCTATGGAAGAGCAAACCCGTGGTGGCATCCAATGTAGGCGGTATTCCGCACCAGATCAAACATAAATTCTCGGGGCTGCTGTGCAATTCGGTGGAGGGCGCGGCTTTTTCCATAAAACAGCTCCTGAATGCCCCTTCTTACGCCAAAAAACTCGGAGAGAACGGCAAAGAACATATAAAGAACAACTTTCTGATAACCAGGCAAATAAAGGACTACCTGCTTCTGTTCCTTTCGATGTATTACGGGGAAGACATAGTATATCTTTGATCCCGCCACTCGACTTTTTCCCCAAATCTGGTAGAATAATCGTTAATGGAAAAGAATAACATAAAGACGGTTGCATTCTTCACGCTCTTCATACTTCTGCTTGTAGTCCTTATAGCGATCTTCTGGCCGTTCCTGAGGCCGATAGCCACTTCAGCGATATTCGCGGTGCTTATAATGCCTTTGTTCAAGATCCTAAAGAAAAAGACCGGCTCGAAAACATTCTCAGCCATTATATGCGTACTGACGATAGTGTTCGTGATAGTGATCCCTCTTTTGTTTATGGGCGTTCAGCTTTTCAAAGAGGTCAATGACGCGGCACGGCTCCTTAATACCATGATCAACCAGGAGCGCCTTGGCAGGTCCATAAACGCGGTGACGCAACACAAATATTTCATAAAGTTCATGCCGTTCATAAAGGAACAGATGCTTGCTTTTGAAGTAGATCTCTACAAGAGCGCATATCAGATATTCGAAGCCGCCGCAAAATATATGGCATCCAACAGCATAGTCCTTGCGAGGAACATACTCTGGTTCATAGTAGAAATATTCGTCGTCCTGATAACCACTTTCTTCATGCTCAGGGATTCCGACAAGATAATAAGCACGCTCAAGGATTTTTCCCCTTTCAGAAAAGAAGAGACTTCGAGGCTTTTCGAGAAGATCAAGGTCACCGTGCATGCTTCCGTTTTCGGCGGTATATTCGTATCCCTCATACAGGGCGCGATGGGAGGGCTCGCATTCTACGCGCTCGGTCTGCCCTCACCTATCCTGTGGGGCGTAATAATGGCGATCATAGGGATAATTCCGATAATAGGCCCTTCAACGGTATGGCTTCCTGCCGGGATAATACTGCTTATAAACGGATCAGTATTGAAAGGCGTGCTTTTACTGGTCTGGGGAGCTTTTTTCATGGGTTTTGCAGACAACCTTTTGAGGCCTGTTTTTGTCGGTAAGGGAACAGAATTCCACCCTTTGCTCATTTTTTTCAGCATATTCGGAGCGGTGATCTTAATGGGATCCGTCGGCTTTTTCATGGGCCCTGTCATTCTTGCTCTGACTCTCACCACGGCCGATTTCCTCAAGGACCGCTACAAGGATTAACCTGCCTACTTGACAAATATTTGTCAGGTATTGTATCATTTTTTTTGTAGGTCATAAAAATGCTGCACAAAAGAGAAATGCCCGTATATACCATATCGATAACCGCGGAAATACTCAATTGTCATCC
>CALFCX010000153.1 GCA_937950635.1 uncultured bacterium | reverse complement strand
GTGTGCTCTTCCGATCTGATGGGGGCTGCCGGCCTGTGTTTTTTCTGCTACATTGATTACAATAACCTGAAAAAGTCGGCCATCCCTCTTTACCTGTTGATGATATTCCTTCTTTTAGCGGTCCTGGCCGCCGGGTTTGAATCTTACGGAGCCCAAAGATGGCTCGGTATAGGGCCTTTTTCATTTCAGCCTTCCGAAATATGCAAGCTGATACTTATCATCGTTCTGGCAAAATACTTTGAAGATAAGAAAGGGATAAGACATATTACGGAGCTGGTACCTGCGGCTATCATAATGGGAGTGCCTTTTGTGCTCATTTTTAAGCAGCCTGATCTCGGAACGGCCCTGGTTTTTATAGCCATAACGGCCGGCATGACGATCTGGGTGCAGGATAATCCAATGATCCTTTTATTGATGATAAGCCCGATAATAAGCGCTTTTCTGAGCTTCCATCTTGCTATCTGGATATTCTTTATGGCGATAACCGTTGTGCTCCTGTCCTTTGGCAGGGCAAGGATCCAGGAGTGGATAGCTATCATAGGGGCCAACGCGATGACAGTAGCGTCGGTGCCCTTGATCTGGGGTATGCTCAGAGATTACCAAAAACAAAGGCTTGTTACTTTTTTGGACCCGTCATCAGATCCGTTCGGCGCGGGTTATCATACTATACAGTCTCTTATCGCAATAGGGTCGGGAGGCTTTTTCGGGAGGGGTTTCCTTATGGGAACGCAGACACAGCTGCAGTTCATTCCTCAGCAGTGGACAGATTTTATTTTTTCAGCTATAGGGGAAGAGTTCGGCTTCTTCGGCGCCATGATAGTGATAGTGCTGTTCGGGATACTGGTATGGAGGGCGATGCATATAGCCATGAATGCCGGGGATTTTTACGGGAGCATACTGGCCGTCGGGATAGCTTTCATGATGCTGTTCCATTTTGCGGTGAATATCGCGATGACCCTCGGGATAGCTCCTGTTGTCGGGATACCTCTGCCGTTCGTCAGTTTCGGGGGCACTTCGCTAATTGTTAATATGTGCTGTATAGGTATTTTACAGAGCATAGCCATGAGAAGGGAGAAACTGTTCTTTTGAAGAAGACATATCAAGGGGTGATCGACCGTTTTGAAGGGGAGTATTCCGTGATCCTTATCGGACCGGAGCAGGAGGAAAAGTTGGAGCTGCCACGGAGATTTCTCCCGGAGAATGCGGAAGAAAGCGATATTGTATCTTTTTCTATAATTGCAAAGAAGAACAAAACAGCCAAAGCAAAACAAGATGTGGCTAAAATGATAGAAAATTTAAAAAAACGTCCGGAGGCTGAAAAATGAGATATTTTATTGCCGGAGGCGCCGGTTTTATAGGCAGCAGCCTGATATCCAGGATTTATGATGAAGAAAATAGTTGCGAGGTAACAGTTTACGACAATTTTTCCTCCGGAAAAAAAGAATATCTGTCCGGTTTTAACGAGAAAAAAGGTTTTGTTGTCGTTGATTCTGATATCAAGGATCTTCCCGCGCTCAAAGAATCCATGCGCGGGGCCGATGTGGTCTACCATTTTGCTTCCAACCCGGATATTTCAAAGGCGGTCAAGCAGCCTGATATAGACTTCTGGGAAGGGACTTATCTGACCAGCAATATACTTGAAGCGATGAGGGTGAACGGCGTGAAAAAACTTCTCTACGCTTCCGGGAGCGGGGTTTACGGAGAGGTCGGCGCTGGCAGGGTAAAGGAAGATCACTCGCCGATGCTGCCGATATCGACATACGGCGCCAGCAAGCTGGCCTGCGAGGCGCTGATAAGCTCTTATTGCTACATGTTCGGAATGGATGCGGCGGCATTCAGGTTCGCCAATGTCGTGGGGTCCAATCAGACTCACGGAGTAGGATATGATTTTGTCCGCAGATTGAAAGCCGACCCTTCGAAGCTGGACATACTGGGTGACGGAAGCCAGGACAAGTCTTATATATACATATCGGACATATTGAAGGCCATAAGGCTTGTCGAAAAACAAGCATTGAAGGGTTTTAACTATTATAACGTTGCGACCATGGATTCCATAACGGTGACGCAAATAGCGGATACCGTGACCGGGCTTATGGGCCTTAAAAACGTCAAATATGTTTATACGGGAGGGGACCGCGGATGGAAAGGGGATGTGCCAAAAATATATCTTGATTCCGAAAAGATCAGAAGGCTCGGCTGGAAGAACGATCTTGATTCGAAGCAGGCTATCGAAATGTCCGTGGGATCAATGATAAACAATGCCCGCTAATGTTATTATATTCCTGGTGAGGATGAATGAAACTATTCGATCTGGTCCGCGGACGAGATAAAAATTGGCTTAAAGAGCCGGACGATACTCTGCCCGACGTAAAGACCTGCGTCTATGCGACGTGCTACAACGAATCCGCTATACTTCCTTTTTTTCTCGAGTACTATCTTTCTTTCTGCGATGAGGTCGTTATATACGATAATTCTTCCACCGATAATTCGGTCGCCATAGTCAACTCTTATCCGAATACCAGGATTGTAAGATACAATACCGGCGGGATACGCGACGACATATTGCTCATCATGAAGAACAATATGTGGAAAGAAGCGCGTCCGAGATATGATTTTGTGATAGTCGTTGACACGGATGAGTTCGTATATTCGCCGGACATGAAAAAACTTCTCCGTTACTGCAAAAAACACGGAAAGACCGTTCTAAGCCCGAAAGGGTACAATATGATCGGCGAAAAATTCCCTGAAAAAGGCAGGCCCATCACCGAACAGATAAAGACGGGCGTTGCGGAGTGGCATTACAACAAAAAAGCCGTTTTTGATCCCAACAGCATCAGGGAAATGAACTATACCGTCGGGGCTCACAAGGCCGTTCCGCGCGGAAGGGTAAGATATTTCTCTCCGCCGGACCTTAAACTTTTGCATTACCGGTATATAGGAAGGGATTATTATCTGAGCAAAATAAAGAACGCCAGGCAGAGCGATGTGAACCGCAAGAACAACTGGGGCGCTTACCTTGATTATCCCGAGCAGCATCATATAGATCTTTTTAACGGTATTCTTAAAAAAGCTGAAAAGGTGATCTGAAATGATAATAACAAGGAGCCCTTTAAGGATTTCTTTGGGTGGCGGCGGCACGGACCTGCCTTCGTATTATGCAGAGCACGGCGGCTTTTTGATAGCGGCGGCGATCGATAAATACGTTTATATTACTTTGCACAAAATGTTCAATCCGGGATATCTGCTTAAATATTCGCAGCTTGAAAAGGTCATGGATATATCCGAAATAAAACATCCTATAATCAGGGAAGCTCTTATGCTTCTGGATTTTAAAAACGATCACCTCGAGATAACGAGCATGGCCGATATCCCGGCCGGTACCGGGCTTGGGTCTTCGGGGAGCTTCACTACGGCGCTCTTAAAAGGTTTGCATTCCTATAAAAGGAACCTTATTCATCCTTTGGAGCTTGCGGAGCAGGCCTGTGACATAGAGATAAACAAACTGCGGGAACCTATCGGCAAACAGGACCAATATATTGCTTCCTACGGGGGGATAACCTGCTTCACGTTCAACCGGGACGGTAGCGTAAGCGCAGAACCCCTTAAGATAAGCAAAGAGACGCTTTTTGATCTGGAGGATAATCTGCTCCTGTTCTTTACGGGCTATTCCAGATCGGCCTCTTCAATACTCAAAGAACAGGATGAAAAAAGCAAGAGCAAGGCAAAAGATATGATAGACAACCTGCATTTCGTGAAAGACCTGGGGCTGAAGAGCCGGAAAGCCCTTGAGGCAGGCGACCTTGAACAGTTCGGACGCCTTATGAACTCGCATTGGGAGTACAAGAAAAAAAGGTCCGGTTCCATGACCAACGGTAAAATAGACGATTGGTATAAGCTGGCGGTCTCAAGCGGTGCTGTGGGAGGCAAGCTTATAGGCGCCGGAGGAGGCGGGTTCCTTATGTTCTACGCGCACGACAAAAAAAAGCTCCGCCACGTAATGATGCGGGAAGGGCTTGAAGAGGTCCGTTTCAGGTTCGATTTTGAAGGGACCAAGGCGGTAATACAATGACGCTTCCCCCGGTCGCCATACTGGCGGGAGGGCTTTCTACCAGATTATATCCGGTCACCAAGACCACTCCCAAAGCTTTGCTTGATGTCGCGGGAAAGCCTTTTATATATCACCAGTTGAAGCTCCTTGCGTCAAAAGGCATTTCAAGGGTAGTTCTTTGCGTTGGGAATATGGGCGAAATGATCGAGTCGTATGTGGGAGATGGCTCTAAATTCGGTCTTTCGGTCGAATATTCTTATGACGGAAAGGTCCTTCTGGGGACCGGAGGGGCGCTGATCAAAGCATTGCCTAAGCTCGGAGAGATATTTTTTGTGATATACGGTGATTCATATCTTTTTGCGGACTATGAAGAAGTTCATAGAAAATTCCTTTCTTCCGGAAAAAAAGCACTGATGACGGTGTTCAAGAACGAAGGAAAATGGGACAGCAGCAACGTCGTATTCGATAACGGCTCCGTGGTCAAATACGACAAGAATAACAGAACACCCGACATGGAATATATAGATTACGGGCTTGCTATAATCAGTAAAGAAGTTTTTGCCGGGATGCCTGAGACGGAAGCAGTGGACCTGGCGGACATATATAGGGGGCTTGTTTCCGGCGGACAGATGGCCGGACTGGAAGTGTTTGAAAGGTTCTATGAGATCGGGTCGTTCTCGGGCCTTGAAGAATTGAATAAACTTTTGGGAAGAAAATAATGTCAGGCTACAAAGATATGTATATGAGAGAAGTTTTCCAGATATCTGAGAAAATAGATAAAAAAAATGCCCTCGACCAGATCGATATACTGCTGGAGCTCAGAAAAAAAGGAGGGCGTCTGTTCATTCTCGGAGTAGGGGGCGGGGCCGGCAATGCCGCTCATGCGGTTAATGATTTCAGAAAGATAGCAGGAATAGAATCCTATGCGCCTACCGATAATGTTTCGGAACTTACCGCCAGAGTTAACGACGACGGCTGGGACAGTGCTTTTGTGAACTGGCTTAAAGGCAGCCGTTTGAAGGCTGAGGACGGGATACTTGTATTCTCGGTCGGCGGCGGGAACGCCGAGAAAAAGATAAGCAATAACCTTGTGGAAGCCCTGAAATACGCCAAGCAACAGGGCTCAAAAATAATAGGCATAGTCGGCCGTGACGGGGGATATACGGCTAAAGTTGCCGATGCGCCCGTGATCATCCCGACAGTGAATCCTGATACCGTTACTCCGCATACCGAAGCTTTTCAGGCGGTCGTTTGGCATATGCTGGTATCTCACCCGATGATAAAAACAAACGAAATGAAATGGGAGTCCGTAAAATAACAGATGAACAAGGCAGTATTCTTTGACCGTGACGGGGTCATAAACCAGCTTGCTTTGAACAAAAAGACCGGTGAATACGAATCCCCGCATTCTCCGGACGAACTCAAGATAATGCCGGGAGCTTTGGACGCCCTGAAAAGATCTATGGATGCCGGATATCTACTCTTTGTCGTTTCTAATCAACCGAGCTATGCCAAGGGGAAGGCCTCATTAGAGAGCATAAAGGCGGTGCATGAAAAACTGCATGAAATATTGGCGGAACACGGGATAAAATTCGCTCAATATTACTATTGCTACCATCATCCGGACGGGATCGTTCCAGGGTATAGCGGTCCGTGTGATTGCAGAAAACCCGGGCAGAAAAATATCGACCATGCAAAAGCTTCATATGATCTGGACATAACGCGTTCCTGGTTCGTGGGTGACCAGGATATGGATGTGGAATGCGGGAAAAAAGCGGGGACCAGAACGGTCCTGATAAAAAACCGATTATCGTCCGCAAAACGTGGCAAATCCGAGCCGGATTATTCTGTCAACAATATTTCCGAGGCTGTTGATATAATAGTGAAAAATACCGGTGTATGAGCACAGGAGAAAAGATGAAGAATTTACAAGTTAAGATATTTGCGGATGGAGCGGATATTAATGACATGAAAAAAGCCTATAAAGAGGGCGTTGTCAAAGGTTTTACCACCAATCCGACCCTGATGAAAAAGGCCGGGGTCGCCGATTATGAGCAGTTCGCGAAAGCCGTTCTTAAAGAAATAACCGATCTGCCTATCTCATTCGAGGTTTTTTCCGATGATTTCGCTTCAATGGAACGTGAAGCCATGAAAATAGCCGGGTGGGGAAAGAACGTCAATATTAAGATCCCCATTACGAACACCAAAGGAGAATCATCCGTCCCGCTCATAAAAAAACTTTCCGGTGAGGGATTGTTCCTGAACGTGACCGCTATTCTTACCGTTGAGCAGGTCAAGGCCGTTGCCGAAGCGATAACCCCGTCTTCTCAGACCATAGTTTCGGTCTTTGCCGGAAGGATAGCCGATACGGGCAGGGATCCCAAGCCTTATATGAAAGAAGCCGCCAAAATACTCGCATCCAATAAAAATGCCTATCTGCTTTGGGCCAGCTCTCGCGAACTTCTGAATATCATTGAGGCCGAAGAATGCGGATGCAGGATCGTTACGGTCACCCCGGATATACTGAAGAAACTGCCCATGATAGGCAAAGACCTTACCGAATTATCTCTTGATACAGTAAAAATGTTCTACAGCGACGCCCAATCGGCCGGGTATAAGATATAATTTTGCTTCCCCGCTAATAGATCTATGGACAAGATAAAATATGCTGTTGTCGGAGCCGGTGTTATAGGCCTTTCCGTTGCGTACGAACTTTCGGGACGTTCCGATGGTGATATCGCGGTTTTTGAGAAAAATACGGGATTCGGAGAGGAAACATCCAGCCGCAACAGCGAAGTTGTCCATGCTGGTATTTACTATCCAAAAGGCTCTCTAAAAAGCAGATTATGCATGGAAGGCAATAAGCTACTTTATGATTTCTGTGACAAGAACGGCGTGGAACATAAAAAGTGCGGAAAACTGATAGTGGCTGTGGATGGACGCGAGGCTGCGAGGCTTGAGGATATATACAATAATGCGGTTTCAATGGGTGTTAAAGGATTGGATCTGATCGGACCGGATGAAATAAGAAATATCGAACCAAGTGTTTTGGCAGTAAAGGCGATTTATTCGAGAACAACAGGCATCATAGACAGTCATGGGCTTATGGAGCGGCTTTATGAGCTTTCCGTGCAAAGAAGAGTCATTTTCTCTTTCGGGAATCAAGTTGCGGGCATAAACAAGTGTAATGGCGGTTATATTATACGGACTTCCGCCGGGGATGAATTGTTTGCCGAAAAAGTCGTGAATTGCGCAGGGCTTTACAGTGACAAGGTAGCCGAGATCGCAGGTCTTGATGCGGATATTACCGGTTACAGGCAGCATTTTTGTAAGGGAGACTATTTTTCAGTTTCGGCCGCGGTCGGAGAACTATCCCACCTTGTTTATCCCGTACCGGATGTAAAAGGTCATGGATTAGGCATACATGCCACAATAGAGCTTTCCGGCCGGATAAGGTTGGGACCGGATGCCGATTATGTGGAGCATATAAATTATTATGTTGACCCTGCTAAGCGGGACTATTTTTATGAAAAGGCGAAAAGAATGCTGCCGCAGCTTAAAAAGGAGCTTTTGGTTCCTGATACATCCGGCGTGCGTCCTAAATTGCATGGTCCCAATGATAATGTGCGCGATTTTGTGATAAAAGAGGAATCCGACAGAGGGTTCAAGGGTTTTGTCAACCTTGTAGGCATTGAATCCCCGGGACTTACTTCGTGTTTGTCTATAGGGCGGTATGCGGCCCGCCTTATTGACTAAATATACTATAATTGGTAGAATGTTCAATGATTGAACGATAGGGCCAATCAATGAAAAATGCTGATAAATTTGACCTTATAATAGAGCCCGGGCGAGGCATCAAGAACTATTGGCGAGACCTTTGGAAATACCGCGAATTGTTCTATTTCCTTGCCTGGCGCGATATAATGGTCCGCTATAAACAGACCGTTATCGGCGTTGCCTGGAGCGTCATAAGGCCTTTTCTGACAATGGTCGTGTTCACGGTCATATTCGGTAACCTTGCAAAATTGCCTTCTAACGGTGTTCCTTATCCGATATTAGTATTTGCTGCTATGCTTCCCTGGCAGTTCTTTTCCAGTTCTCTTACCGAGAGCAGCGGCGCGCTGCTGGCGAATTCGGGTATGCTTACTAAAATATATTTCCCAAGGCTTATAATGCCTTCAAGCGCAGTGATCGTATGCCTTGTCGATTTTTTGATCTCTTTCTGCATGTTGATAGTGCTCATGGTATGGTTCCATTTCATCCCAAACTGGACGATAATCACTCTTCCTTTCTTCTTGGCGATAGCTCTAGTCACGTCTTTGGGGGTCGGGCTCTGGCTTTCGGCCCTGAACGTAAAATATAGGGATTTCAGATACATCGTGCCTTTTATAGTTCAGTTCGGGCTTTATATCTCTCCCGTGGGGTTTTCTTCGAATATAGTCCCCGAACAATGGAGGCTTTTATATTCGCTTAACCCCATGGTCGGTGTGATAGACGGATTCAGATGGGCCATAATCGGCAATAGCGCTTCGATATACTGGCCCGGATTTTTGATATCTTGTGTTCTTTCGGTGCTTTTGATGTCTTCGGGGATATGGTATTTCAGGAAGATGGAACATTCTTTCGCGGATATAATTTGAGAGGGTTTTAATGTCAGTAATACAGGTAGATGACCTCGGTAAAAAATATATAATCGGATATCAGCAAAAGACACTCGGTAAATACGTTGCTTTAAGGGATGTCATTGCCGAGAAAGCGAAAGACGCCTTTGAATTCATCGTAAATCCTGCCGCTAAAATACGTTCCGAGTCCGAAAAAAGGGCGCAGTTCGAGGAGTTCTGGGCGCTTAAAGGCGTGAGCTTCGGGATAAATGAAGGCGATAAAGTAGGGATAATCGGCAGGAACGGCGCCGGGAAATCAACCGCGCTCAAGATACTCAGCAGGATAACAGAGCCCACAAAAGGTCGTATTTCCATAAAGGGAAGAGTCGCCAGTCTGCTTGAGGTCGGCACAGGGTTCCATCCGGAACTTACAGGCAGGGAAAATATATTCCTGAACGGCGCGATACTCGGGATGACGAACAGGGAGATAAAGAGCAAGTTTGACGAGATAGTTGCTTTTGCCGAAGTGGAGAGGTTCTTGGACACTCCCGTCAAAAGATATTCCTCTGGCATGTACGTGCGGCTTGCTTTTGCCGTGGCCGCGCATTTAGAACCCGAGATACTTCTTGTTGACGAAGTGCTTGCTGTCGGGGATATACAGTTCCAGAAGAAATGTTTGGGAAAGATGGAGAAAGTTGCCAGCGAGGGAAGGACCGTAGTATTCGTCAGCCATAATATGGAGGCGATACAAAGGTTGTGCAACAGGGTCATTCTGCTCGGCGACGGTAAAGTAGTCCAGGACGGGCCTACCGCAGAAGTTATAAACAAATATATGCAGACCGGGCCGAGCGAAGTCGGGGAAAAGGTATGGACGGACCAGAATAAGGCTCCCGGTGATGATTCGATACGTATCCATGCCGTAAGATTGAAAGACAAATACAATAAGGTTTGCACTAATTTCGATGTCCGTGATCCGGTCTCGATAGAACTCGATTTTTGGGTAAAGCAGAGCAAGTGTTTTGCGGATGCTGAGGTCATATTGTATGACAGGTCCGGGCACATAATACTATATTCCGTGGACAACACGGATTCTTCCTGGAAGGGCAAGGGCCGGGAGCCCGGACTTTACAGGTCGGTTTGTCACGTACCCGGGGATCTGCTCAACGAGGGGGCCATTTCCGTGACCGTTGCGGTCAGCACTATTCCCCATACATGCCATGCCGTTGCGAAAGAAGCAGTGAGTTTTGAGGTCTCCGATTGCATGGACCCGGGAGGTTCAAGAGGGGATGTTGCGGGTGTATGGCCTACGGCCGCTGTCAGGCCGAGGCTAAAATGGGATGTGTCAGCAATAGAAAAAAAATGAAGGGAGATGTCCATGCCTAAGTGCCGCGTTTGCAATACTGAATACGAGCCTTTTATATCCTACGGGAAACAACCGATAGCGAACGGTTTTCTGACCAAGAACCAGTTCGGCAAGGAATATTTCTTTGAATTGAAAGTAGGTTTCTGTCCGAACTGTACGATGGTACAGATCGTGGACCAGCCGGACAGGGAACAAATGTTCAACGAGAATTACGCTTTCTTTTCGGGTACTTCAAAGTTCATGACGCAGCATTTCAAGGAATTCGCGCAGCATGTCATGGACGACTACATAAAATCCAAAGACCCATTCGTCGTGGAAATAGGGAGCAACGACGGGATAATGCTGCAGAACTTTGCCGCCAAAGGCATCAGACACCTCGGTATAGAGCCTTCCGCTAATGTGGCCAAAGTGGCGATGGACAAAGGTATAAATACTGTGAATCAATTCTTTGACGAAGAACTTGCAAGAAAGATCGTGAAAGAGAACGGCCAGGCCGATGCTTATATAGCGGCGAACGTAATGTGCCATATCCCTTATATGCATTCCGTCGTCGAAGGCATAAGGATATTGCTGAAGCCGGACGGGATCGTGATGTTCGAGGACCCGTATATGGGAGATGTCCTTGAAAAGACCTCCTATGACCAGATATATGACGAACATGTTTTTCTTTTTTCGGTGAGGTCCATAAATTATCTTTTCAACCAGCATGGGATGGAAGTCGTGGACGTCGAGCCGCAGGAGACGCACGGAGGTTCCATGAGGTATGTGATCGCCCATAAAGGTGCCAGAAAGGTCAGCGCCAATGTGACCGCTCAGCTGGAGAAAGAAAAAAAATTGGGACTTGATAAAGCCGCGACATACCAAAGGTTCAAGGAGAATTGCGAAAAGTCAAAGTCAGAACTTGTCGGGCTATTGAAAGACCTTAAAGAGCAAGGCAAGAAAGTTGCAGGGTACGCCGCTACCTCCAAGAGCACGACCGTCATAAACTATTGCGGCATCACTCCGGACATCATATCTTACATAAGCGATACAACTCCCATAAAACAGGGCAAGTTCAGCCCCGGCGCTCACATACCGGTGAAACCCTATGAGGATTTTGTGAAAGATTATCCGGATTACGCGGTGCTTTTTGCCTGGAACCATTCAAAAGAAATAATGGCTAAAGAGCAAAAGTATATGCAGTCCGGAGGAAAGTGGATCTCGTTCGTTCCAAAGGTCCAGGTCCTGTAAAAAAATGATACTTTGCAGCGATCCTAATGCCCAATACTTGTCCCACAAGGACGAGATAGACAAAGCTGTCTCCGCCGTGCTGTCGGGCGGCAGATACATATTGGGCCAGGAAGTCTCCTCGTTCGAGAAAGAGTTCTCCGGATATATCGGCTCAAAACACGCTGTAGGCGTGGGCAGCGGGACAGAAGCGTTGCATATAGCTCTTTCGGCCTCCGGTGTCGGTCCGGGGGATGAAGTGATAACCCCTTCACATACCGCGGTCGCAACCGTGTCTGCGATAGTCTCCTGCGGCGGGGTCCCGGTATTTGCGGATGTCGAGCCGGACCATTTTACGATCGACCCCGCAGAGCTAAAAAAGATCATTACCAAAAAGACGAAAGCCGTGGTCGCAGTGCATCTTTACGGGAACCCTGCGGACATGGCGAGGATAATGGAGATATCGGGCGATGCCGGCCTGAAAGTGATCGAAGATTGCGCTCAGGCGCATGGGGCGGAGTATAAAGGCAGAAAAGTAGGTTCGATCGGACATTTCGGATGTTTCAGTTTTTATCCGACAAAGAACCTCGGTGCAATAGGGGACGGCGGCATGGTAGTCACGAGCGATCCTTTGCTTGCCGAAAATGCCGGACTTTTGAGACAGTACGGATGGAAGCGGCGTTATATAAGTGATATCCACGGCTGGAACAGCAGGCTAGATGAGATACAGGCCGCGATCTTGAGAGTGAAATTAAGATATCTTGATGAAGACACCCGGAAGAGAAGGGACATAGCAAAAAAATACGGATCGCTGCTTTCAGGTCTGCCTATAGTGCTGCCGGAAGAAAGAGCCGGCTCTAAACATGTATTTCATCTTTATGTCATAAGGTCAAAAGAACGTGATGCGCTTGTAGCATTCCTTAATGAAAAGGGCGTGCAGTCGCTGATCCACTATCCTAAACCCGTCCATATGCAGCCCGCATACCAAAGGACAGGTGCCGGCCTTGAAAATACCGAGAACATTTCCGGAGAGATAATGTCCCTTCCGATATATCCGGAACTTACGCATGAAAATGTCGAAAGAGTTTGCTTTGCAGTTGCAGACTTCTATAGGAAGAAAGCATGACCGATAATACTAAAATAAAAGGTTTTTATTCGGGTAAAAAGGTTCTTTTTACCGGAGGAGCCGGATACATTGCCTATAATGTCACGGAGATACTTAAAAGTGTAGATTGTAAGATCGTCCGTTTTGACATAGGAAGTAAATTCCCGGTCATAAAAGACGCGAAGGCCGAAATAACCGATATATCTGGGGACATAAAGGATGCCGGCACTCTCGAAAAGCTGCTTAAGGACGTCGATGTGGTATTCCATTTTGCGGCACAGACGAGCGTTTATGTAGCGAACGATGATCCGGCCGCTGATGCGAAGGTGAACATACTGCCTCTTATAAATATGCTTGAGATAGCAAGGAAGAACGGCAATTCGCCTGCGTTCATATTTTCCGGTACCGTTACAGTGTCAGGAGTGGACGCTCCTCTGCCTGTTAACGATAGCTCTGCGGACGATCCGGTCTCGATCTATGATCTTCATAAGATAGTAGCGGAACAGTATATAGAATATTACTCAAAAATGGGACATATAAAAGGAGCGATACTCAGACTGGCTAATATTTACGGCCCCGGACCCAAGAGCAGCAGCTCTGATAGGGGTATACTTAACAGGATGGTGATAAAAGCGCTTAGCGGACAGGACCTTACGGTATACGGCGCAGGGGATTTCTTAAGGGATTATATCCATGTGAAAGACGTCGCAATGGCTTTTCTTTTGGCCGGTGCCAACGCGGATGCCTTGAGAGGAAAACATTTCGTGATAAGCAGCGGAAAAGGGACGAAACTCGTAGATGCTTTCAATATGGTCGCTGACCAAGCCTCTAAAAGAACAGGTAAAAAAGTAAAAGTCGTAAGCGTTCCTCCTCCGCAAGGACTTTCTCCTATAGAGAACCGCAATTTCATAGGGGACCCTAGCGGTTTTAAGAAGTTGACCGGCTGGAAGAATGACAGGACTTTGGAGGACGGTATCATCGAGACAATTGATTTTTTCAGGGAAGGGGCCTGATATATGAAGGATAAATTGCCAGCCTTAAAAGGCAAGAAAGTCATAATAACCGGAGGCTTAGGCTTCATAGGGAGCAACCTTGCTTATAAATGTCTTGAGCTCGGCGCCAAAGTCACCGTGTATGATTGCTTGGACCCGAATTCCGGAGGCAATATCTTCAATGTGAAAGACATAAAAGACGATATAGAGATCGTATTCAAGGATATATTGGATTTTGACGAGATATCCAATGCATTGACAGGCAAGGACATCATCTTTAACTGTTCCGCCTCGACCTCTCATCCATTCTCTATGCGCGAGCCGATGATCGATCTTGATGTGAACGGCAGGGGAGTGTTGAGCATACTTGAAGCCGCGAGAAGGTTCAACAAAGAAATAAAATTCGTGCACATAGGCACATCTACCCAGCTTGGCAGCCTCCACTACAGGCCGGCCGACGAACACCATCCTGAATTCCCGACGGATGTATACTCAGCGAATAAAAGCGTTTCCGAGAAGTATGTTCTGATATACGGAAAGGCTTACGGCATGCCCGTGACCGTTGTACGCCTGCCCAACGTTTTCGGGCCTAAGGCCAGCATCCACAGCCCTGAATTCACGTTCGTTAATTATTTCATCGGGCTGGCACTTCAGGATAAATGCATAACCGTTTACGGTGACGGCAAACAGCTCCGGAACGTTCTCTATGTGGATGACGCGGTATCCGCTTTGATAAAGGCGTCTTTGGCCACGGGGACCGACAATGAGGTGTTCTTTGCCGTAGGGGATGAACATATAAGTGTTATAGATATAGCCAAACAGATAGCCGAAGTTTTTGGCAGGGGGAGCGCAAGATCGGTGCCGTGGCCGTCTGAAAGGAAAGCGATAGAGATAGGGGATGCGGTAATATCAAATAAGAAGATAAAAGAAGCGCTCGGCTGGGAACCGAAAATCAAGTTCTCTCAGGGATTATCAGAAACAAAGGCATATTTTGATACGTGTCTTAAGGAATATATAAGGTAAAAACATGAAACTACTTATAACGGGAGCGCTCGGGCATATAGGGTCAAGGTTGATACACAGCATAAAACCTGGTGAATTTGACGAGGTGATAATGCTCGACAACCTTGCGACGCAAAGATATTGTTCTCTTTTTGACCTGCCGGATGGTGTCAAGTTCAGGTTCTTTGAAGAGAATATATGTACTTCAGACCTAGATCCTTATTTCAAGGGCGTGGACATAGTCCTTCATTTTGCCGCCATGACCGAATCGGCAGGAAGCATAGATAAGCAAAAAGAGGTCGAAGAGGTGAATCTTCTCGGCACAGAAAGAGTGGCCGCTGCCTGCAGTAAGAACGGATGCAGATTGTTCTTCCCTTCAAGCACAAGCGTATATACTTCGGCATCGGGATCTTTGGATGAGGACAGCGAAACAGATGAAAATAACGCCCAGACCCCTTACGCCGCATCCAAAATAATATCCGAGCAAATGCTTGGAAAGATGGGAAATGATGAAGGCCTGAAATATATTGTCTGCCGTTTCGGTACTATATTCGGCAAGTCCAAAGGCATGAGGTTCCATACTGCTGTCAACAAATTCTGTTGGCAGGCGGTGATGGGACGCCCTCTGTCCGTATGGAGAACGGCTCTGGACCAGAAGCGGCCGTATCTGGATCTGGGCGATTGTGTCGAGGCGATAAAATTCGTCATAAAAAAAGATGTCTTTAATAACGGGACATATAACGTGGTGACATTGAACTGCGCGGTTAAAGACATAATAGAAGCTATAAAAGATATTGTCCCTGATACGGAGATAAAATACGTTGATTCAAAAGCCATGAACCAGCTTTCATATATAGCGTCCGCCGGACGTTTTGAAAAGCTGGGATTCAAGTTCAGCGGCGATCTAGGAAAGTCCGTAAAAGATACTGTTGACATGCTTAAGAACGCCTTTAGGAGTTAGAAATGTATGCGTGAAAACGTTAAGATAAACAGGGAAGACTATACTGTTCTTTTAATGCTCAAGGACAGATTTCCGTTCACGGAAAGATGGCTGAACTATATGGCCGCCATAAAATTCCCCTATAAGATATTCATTGCCGACGGCAGCGCCGACGATCAGGCGAAAGACTATCTTGAGGCCAATAAAGCCAAGTTCCGGGACCTTGATATTGCCTATGTCAGATATCCGTATGACGAGAGCTATTCCGTATATTATAAAAAGATCGCGGATGCTTTGGGTAAAATAAGGACTAAATACGTTTCGGTCTCCGACAATGACGATTTTTATGTGGTTGAAGGCATTGCTAGAAGCATAGAGTTCCTTGAGAGCAACTTAGATTACTCTTCGTGCAGGGGAGAGATATCTTCTATTGCCGTTTATGCGCCCTCTAACAGGCCGGACCTGAAATTCCTGTACGGGAAAACAGGGGATATAGTCTATAAATACTACTATGGGGAATCAATAGAGCTTGAAGGATCTTCGCAGCGTGTAATGCGCCACGCGACTAAATATGACCCGACTTTCTATGATGTCCACAGGACAAGCCATTTAAAAAAGTGTTTTGAGACACTCCGCGATATAAATCCGGAGAACCTTTATGTGGCGGAATTCCTGACCAGTTATTTGACGGTCGCTTCCGGAAAGATAAAGAGGTTGCCGTGCCTTTATTATGTAAGACAGACGAATGCTCCCGGTTCGAGCAATGCCGCGGAAGCCAAGAGATACGATTTTTTTGAAAGAATGCTGCTTCCGTCATGGTCGCATGATTATAATTCCATGGCCGATGCCGTGGGACGGATCATAAGTGAAAAGGACAATATCACTATAGACGCAGCCGGCTCTGTTTTTATGAAGGCTTATAAAAAAAGCGTTTCACACAATATTATATGGTCCATGAACAGAGAAGACAGGAGAGAGGACGAGGACCTCGTTAAGTTGGTAAAAAAACTGTCAGGACTGAAGATAAGGTTTTTTAGGGGGGCTTTCTGGAAAAGCCTTACAGGCATGTTCGGCAGGGACAGAGAATATTTTGTTTCCATGTCGCCTATCATCGGTTTCATTGGCGGTGCTGAAAAATGAAGAATAAAAAAGTGGTTTTGTTCGGTTCCAGCTATATGGCTGAGGAATATTTAAAAGTGCTTAAAGCTCTTGATTGCGAAGTGTCGGTCATCGGAAGGAATGAAGAAAAAGCCAAAGGACTTGCGCAAAGATATTCCTGCTGCGGACACGGAGGAGGGTGCTGTGCGCTTAAAGGTATAAAATGCAAAGATGTGGACCTGGCGATCATATCGTCTTCGGTGGAGTCACTGAAAGATATCACGATAGCTTGTATAGAAAGCGGGATAAAGGATATCTTGATAGAAAAACCCGGAGCGCTCGATGTCAAGGAGCTTGAAGCTGTACGCAAAGCCGTAAAACCGGATAGTAAAATAGCTGTCGCCTATAACAGGAGATTTTATAATTCCGTGATCCAGTTGGATAGGGCGATAGAAAAAGACGGAGGCCCGCTGGGCTGTTTCTTTGATTTTACCGACAGGGAAAAGGATGTTCTGGATAATCCAAAATCGAAAGACGTGATAAGGCGGTGGGGCTTTGGGAATTCAAGCCATGTGATCGATACCGCTTTCTATCTTGTCGGGAGTCCTGTCGAGATGAGCTCTTTAAGGTCCGGTTCATGGGACTGTCATCCGACGGGGACTGCATTTGCCGGAAGCGGCAAGACTGAAAAATGCCTTTTCAGCTATTTTGCCACATGGGCCGGAGGCGGGAGATGGGACATAGAGATATCCACCAAAGAAGGCCGATATAAATTGTCTCCGCTCGAAGAGCTCCAATTCTGCAAAAAGAACCAATTTTCCTGGGAAAAGATAGCACTACAGGACGACGATGATGCAAGATTCAAGCCGGGTCTTTACAAGATGGTGAAAGCGGTCCTGTTCGACGGTGATTTTTCAGGCTTGCCGAGTATTGATGAGCAAATAAAACTTTGCAAAACAATAGACAGGATATTCGGATATGAAAAATAACATAGTAATAATCGGTACGGGCAATATAGGAAAGAGGCATCTGCAGGCTGTCGGCAATCTTAAGTCCTCTAGCGGGATCGTTTGTTACGACAATATCGAAGCATCCTTGAATAGTGTTCATCCTTTTTGCAAGGCAAACGGTATCGATACAAACGCTTTGGAAATACGTAAGGATTACAAAGGCGCCCTGGATGCGGTAACTCCGGACTCGATAGTTGTCGTAGCAACAACAGCAAGGGGAAGGAAGGATATTCTTTTGGACGTGATCGCAAAACGGCCGAAAGCGGTGATCGCGGAAAAACCGCTTTGCCAGAGCGATGAGGAATATAATCAGATACTTGCGGCCTCAAAGACCAATAATGTTCCGGTGTATGTCAATTTCCCGCGACATTTTTTTGAATTCTATAAAATGATAAAAGAGGAGATCCGCGACGCTAAACACAAGACCTTTATCTCAGTGTTCCCGGACGGCATGTCGGTGATCGGGATACATATACTGGAACTCATGACATGGCTGCTGGACGTAAAAGAATATAAGGTCCTATTTTCAAGGGCCACAAACAAGTTTGAGACAAAGAGGCCTGGATATCACGATTGTTTCGGCGAGATGTTGTTAAGTCTTGACGGCGGAAATGCCGGATATCTCAAGACCTCCGAGGGCGAGAATGTTTTTACGAACAAGATAATAGCGGACAACAAAGAATTCGACGTTTTTGAGTTCAGCAATAAAATGACCGTTTCTGACAGTTCGAATATCGAGGTCCGGGACATACAAGTGCTTTATGTGAGCCAGATCACTGATAAAATAATATCTTCTATATTGTCCGGAGGAGATGTAGACCTGCCGACAATAGAAGCATCTTACACGGCTCACAGGATATTATTCGACTTTATAAAAGCTAATTCTCTTGAAGGGATCAACATAACCTGATGAACATAAGCAATAAAAAGCGGTTGAACAGGATATCCGGCGGCGGCAGGGTCTTTATCATTGCCGAAGCCGGTGTGAATCATAATGGCAGTTTTTCTTTGGCAAAAAAGATGATAATCGCGGCCAAGAAAGCCGGGGCCGATGCCGTAAAGTTCCAGACCTTCAAAGCAGACAAGTTAGTCACCGCGACCGCTCCGAAGGCGTATTACCAGAAGAAGCGGGATAGCGGCAAGACGCAGCTGGACATGTTGAAAAAATTGGAGCTGTCCGGCGATGAATTCAGACAATTGAAGGCATATTGCGGAAAGATAGGGATCATGTTCCTGTCGACCCCGTTCGATACGGAGAGTGCTCAGTATCTTGACCGGATCGGTATGAAAGCCTTTAAGATAAGTTCCGGTGATCTTACGAATATCCCGTTCCTATCACAGGTAGCCAAGTATAAGAAACCGATCATATTGTCTACGGGAATGGCGACACTGGAAGAAGTTATGGACGCCGTGAATGCCGTTCATTCTGCCGGTAACAGAAAGTTGACACTACTTCATTGCACTTCAAATTATCCTACAGTGCCGGAAGACGTCAATCTTTTGGCTATGAAGACATTGAAAGATAGATTCAATGTCCCAGTAGGATATTCGGATCATACGGAAGGGGTAGATATCCCGGTAGCTGCTGCGGCGATCGGAGCCGTCGTTATCGAGAAACATTTCACCTTGGATAAAAAAATGCCGGGTCCGGACAACAGCATTTCTCTCGAGCCTAAAGAGCTGAGGGCTATGATCGCTTCCATCAGAAGGATAGAAAAAGCTCTCGGTGATGGCCGCAAGACGCCTAGAAGGTCCGAGATGAAAATGAGATCGATCGCCAGAAAGAGTGTTGTTGCAAGAGTATCTATATCTAAAGGGACCAGGATCACGGGGGACATGTTGTCAATAAAAAGGCCCGGGACAGGTGTTGCGCCGAAATATTTAAACAGGATCATCGGCAAAAAAGCCAAGAGAGACATAAGTCCGGATTCAGTTATAGATCGGAGCCAAATATGAAGCGTAAGATATGCGTGATAACAGGGACAAGAGCGGACTATGGCATCTATTATCCTATCCTCAAAAAGATAAAGGCATCGGGAAAGCTCGGATTGTATATAGTGGCCACATCTATGCACCTCATGAAAGAGTTCGGTTATACGGCAAAACAAATTGAAAAGGACGGTTTCAAGATATATGAAAAGGTAGATGTTTCATATAGTAAGGATACCGGAGCCGCTATGGCATTTTCTGCCGGCAGAGCGGTCAGCGCTTTTTCAAGGACATTTTCAAGACTTAAACCGGATATCGTTCTGGTGCTTGGGGACAGGGCGGAGATGCTTTCCGCAGCGATAGCCGCAAATTATATGAACATCCCGGTAGCACATATCCACGGCGGTGAATTGTCAGGACATGTGGACGGTGTGGTAAGACATGCCATAACAAAGCTTTCCCATATTCATTTTCCTGCCACCAAAAAAGCGAAAGAGGTCATAAGGAAACTGGGAGAGGAGACATCCAGAGTGTTCGTGTGCGGGGCGCCTGCTCTCGACAGGATACTGGCAGGTCACGCTACCGGAGAAAAGATCCTTGAAAAGAAATATAAGATAAAGAAAAACAAGCCATTCGTTCTTGTAGTGCAGCATCCGGTCAATTCCGAGTCGGAAGATGCAGCCGGACAGATTAAGACTACGCTTGATGCCGTGGCGGCATTTGGATCTTCCGCGATAGTAATCTATCCGAATGCGGATGCCGGCGGCAGGAAGATGATAAAAGTTATCGAACAATATGTTATGAGATATGACCGCTTCAGGGCATACAAAAGCATCCCTCACGAAGACTATCTCGGTCTCATGAAGGCGGCTTCTGTATTGGTCGGCAATTCCAGCAGCGGTATTATTGAAGCTCCTTCTTTTAAATTGCCTGCGGTGAATATCGGCCGGAGGCAGGATAGGAGGGAACAAAGTTCAAATGTCATAAATGTCCCGTCCGATGTGAAAAAAATAAAAGAAGCTTTGAAAGCCGCTGTTCTTGACAGATCGTTCAGGGCAAAGGTCAAAAAAAACAGGAACCCTTACGGTGACGGACATGCAAGCGACAGGATCGTGAAGGTTCTTGGAACATTAAGGCTGGACAGAGATCTTTTGGATAAAAAAACGGTTTTCTGGTCAAGGAGATAATAAAATGGCAAAAGACAGGTTCGCAAAATGGAAATATCCGGTCATAAGAGAGAACAAACCGACAAAGTACAACTGGATCGTCCAGAACGTTAAAGGATTGGATCTCGGTTACAGGACGGATATAGGCGCTTTTACATATATAAACGCAAAGAACGGCGTGAGTATAGGCGATAATGCACAGGTGGGATCGCATTGTTCCATCTACTCCATATCCACGATAGATAATAAAGGCGGTAAGGTGACGATACGAGAGAACGCGTGCATAGGCAGTCACAGTGTGGTCATGCCGGGGGTTACGATAGGGAAAAATTCCGTCATCGGCGCTTTTTCTTTCGTGAACAAGGACATCCCCGACAACAGTATCGCTTTCGGGGTCCCTGCCAAAGTAGTAAGGAAAATGAAAAAATGAACATCCCGTTGTCCGGTCCGGATATAACGGCCGCGGAGATAGACGCCGTAGTTTCGGTGCTGAAAACACCGACCCTAAGTCTTGGTCCGAAATTGCCGGAGTTTGAGAGGGGCTTTGCTTCCTATATAGGCATAAAAAATGCGATCGCGGTCAACAGCGGGACATCCGGGCTCCATCTTTGCATAAGAGCGCTTGGGATAGGAGAAGGGGACGAGGTCATAACCACTCCTTTCAGTTTTGTCGCTTCAGCCAACTGCGCCATGTTCGAAGGGGCGAGACCGGTGTTCGCGGATATCAGGGAAGATACCATGAACATAGATGAGAAGAAGATAGAGGAGAAGGTAACCGCCAGGACAAAAGCGATATTGCCTGTGCATGTTTTCGGTTATCCGTGCGACATGGTCGCGATAAACAGGATCGCCAAGAAACACGGACTAAAGGTCATCGAAGACGCCTGTGAAGCCATAGGAGCGAGTATAGGCGGCAAAAAAGCAGGGACGTTCTCCGATTGTTCGGTGTTCGCTTTTTATCCGAACAAGCAGATGACGACAGGGGAAGGCGGGATCGTCACGACTGATAATGAAAAGATAGATGCAATGGCGAAAAGCATGCGCAATCAGGGTAGGGACGAAGGGATGGGGTGGCTCGCGCATAATCGCCTTGGTTATAACTATAGATTGAGCGATATCAATTGCGCTCTCGGTATAGTTCAGCTTGGCAGGATAAATGAGCTCCTTCAAAAACGGCAAAAAGTCGCTGATATGTACAAAAAAGCTTTGTCCGGAATAAAAGAGATATCGCTTCCTCCGGATTCATCAGGAGATGTAGAGCGAAGCTGGTTCGTTTATGTCGTTAAGCTTGCACGCGAATTCTCTGAGGAACAAAGGAATAATATTATATTGAAACTCAGGGCGAGAGGGATAGGATGCAATATTTATTTCCCGCCCATACATCTTCAGCCTTTTTATGTCGAACGGTTCGGTTATAAGAGGGGAGACTTTCCGGTTACGGAATCCGTGTCCGGCAGGACCATTGCGATACCGTTCTTTAATAACCTTAAGGATAATGAGATCAGCTATGTAGCGGAGAATCTTGCTGAGATAATAAAGGAGGTCAAGCGTGATGGATAAAGTGTATGCCGAAGCTTTTAAAGATAAAATAATCCTGGTCACCGGGGGGACGGGGTCGATAGGCAGTGAGATAGTGAAAAAGGTCCTTACGTTCCCTGTTAAACAGGTGCGGGTGTTTTCCAGGGATGAGTTCAAACAGTTCCAGTTAGAAAAGGAGCTTAAGGATGTCCCGAAAGATAAGATATCTTTCTTCATAGGGGATATCAGGGACAGGGAGAGGGTTTTTCTGGCCATGGAGGGTGTTGATATCGTTTTTAACGCGGCTGCCATGAAACATGTGCATCTGTGCGAATATAACCCTTTCGAGGCCATAAAGACGAATGTTATGGGGACGCAGAACCTGGTTGATGCGGCAAGGGCCAATGATATACAAAAATTCGTCCATATCAGCACCGACAAAGCAGCGATGCCCGTAAGCGTAATGGGGGCTACGAAGCTTCTTGCGGAAAAGATAGCCGTATCCGGAATGCAATACAGAGGGTCAAGAAATACGTTGTTCTGTGCCGTCAGGTTCGGTAATGTCCTTGGTTCGAGAGGGTCGGTGGTCCCGTTGTTCTGTGAACAAATAAAAAACGGCGGGCCGGTGACCTTGACCGACAAGAATATGACAAGGTTCATGATGGAGATCCCGAGAGCTGTTGAACTTGTGCTGAGCGCGGCTTGTTATATGAAGGGCTCGGAGCTCTATATATTGAAAATGCCGGTGATGAAGATCGAAGATGTAGCAAAAGCGATGATAGAGATACTTGCTCCGAAGTTCGGCAGGAAAGCCTCGGATATAAAGATAGACGTCAAAGGCAAGAGGGAAGGCGAGAAAATATATGAGCTGCTCATGACGGATGAGGAAGCGGAAAACGTCTATGAGAACGACCTTATGCTGTGTCTGACAAAGAAACCTGTCGAAGGGTTCAAGCCTTCCGGACTTAAGCATTATAGGAGCGATGAAGTGAAATTGATGAGCTATGAAGAAGTCTTTGATTATATGAAAGATTATCTTAGCAAGAGCAAGATCGATGTATAAGAAGAAGAAAATACTTGCGCTTATTACGGCAAGGGGCGGGTCAAAAGGCCTTCCTGGCAAGAACATAAAAAAACTTAATGGGAGATCGGAAGAGCACACGTCTGAACTCCAGTCACGGCTACATCTCGTA
>CALFCX010000152.1 GCA_937950635.1 uncultured bacterium | reverse complement strand
GATCGCGTTAAAAGCCTCTTTTACCGAAGCCAAAGGATGAGAAACACCGATCAGTGTGGGATGGACCCTTACGTCGACGGATTTATTGTCTTTTTTGGCTATGGCGAGAAGTTTTATCACATAGCCCATCTCTCTGGCAAATTCCACATCCTCCAACGAAACGCTTTTTATGCCTTCGAACGGAACATCTTCCCACTTTATCTTTATGTCAAAGGCTGTGGAAGCCAGTATGGCCGCTTTATAAGAGGCGTCATAGCCCTCTATATCGTTCTTGGGATCGCTTTCGGCAAAACCTTTCTCCTGCGCGAGTTTGAGAGCCTGGGAGAATTCCATACTCTCTTCGGTCATTTTTGAAAGTATGTAATTAGTAGTTCCGTTGACAATCCCAAAAACCTCTTCGATCCTGTTCGCGGAAAGCCCCTTACGCAGCTGGCTTATTATCGGGATCCCCCCGCCGACGGACCCCTCAAAAAGGACCCAAAGGCCCTTTTCTTTGGCCAGAGAAAGTATTTCTGTTCCGTGTTTGGCTATGAGCTCCTTGTTGGTGGTGACAAAATGTTTGCCGGCCTTAAGGCAATCCACGGCAAACTGGAGGGCCGGTTTTTCTCCGCCTATCGCTTCGATCACTATCGATATTTCCGGGTCGTTTATGATGTCATATGCGTCTTTGGTAACCAGGGACGCATCAACGCCGGCTGCTTTAATCTTAGAAAGGTCGGTATCGGCTATCTTGGCCAGATGCAAAGACACGCCGGTCTTTTCTTTTATATGGCCGGCATCATCGCGCAGGATGGAAACTATGCCTGTGCCCACGGTGCCAAGACCTATCAGACCTATCTTTACCATAAAAAAGCTCCTAATCGAACAATGAACTTATAGACAGGTTGTCGTAAGCCCTTCTTATAGCTTCCCCTAGCACAGGAGCTATCGAAAGGACTTTCAATCCTTTTATTTTCTTTTCTGGAGAGATCGGCACGGAATTGGTCACAATGACCTCTTTAAATCCGGCCTGATTTATCCTCTCGACCGCGGGCCCAGAGAATATCGGGTGCGTCGCCATAAGATACACTTCGTTATTGGCCCCCATATCCAAGAGAGCTTTCACCCCGGCAGTGGCGGTACCTGCCGTATCTATCATGTCATCCACTATTATAGGACTGCGGCCTTTAACGTCCCCTACTACATGAAGAACTTCAGATTTGCTGTGTTCGGGCCTCTGCTTATGTATTATAGCCAGTGGCGCGCCTATCCTGTCCGCGAACTTCTTCGAGGTTTTTGCGCGGCCCGTATCCGGAGCTACTATTATCGGGTCCTTTATTTTTCTGCTCTTTATATAATTGGCCAAAAGAGGGGTAGCGGTAAGATGGTCAACGGGAATATTGAAAAAGCCCTGTATCTGGTCGGAATGAAGGTCCATGGTTATTATCCTGTTGACCCCCGAGACCGTCAGCAGATCGGCAAGCAATCTGGCAGAGATAGGCTCCCTGGACGCTGCTTTGCGGTCCTGTCTGGCATATGGAAGATGCGGGATAACGGCTGTAATACTTTTAGCGGAAGCTCTTTTTAGCGCGTCTATTATTATGAAAAGCTCCATCATCTCTTCGTTAACGTTGGAAGTCCCGGTCTGCACGACAAAAACGCTCTGCCCCCTGACATTTTCTTTAAGGCGGGCATATATCTCTCCGCACGGGAACTTCGATATCTGTATCTCTCCCAGGTTCTTTCCTATTCCAGACGAGATCTCGGAAGCCAACTCCGGCGAAGAAGTCCCTGAAAACAGCATCATCGAGCAGTTTTTGTCGCTGGTCATTTACTTTTCTCCTCTGTAACTATTATATCAATCTATTAACTCTCCCTGCAATACCCATGATTTAGCGGAAACTATCCTGGCTGTCACAAAAGCCCCCTGTTTTATTTCTTTTGGGCCGAATTTAACTATTTTATTGGTCCTGGTCCGGCCTATGCCGGGAGATTCCACAAGCAGTTCGTGAACGGAACCTATAAGAGCTCTATTCTTTTTTTCTGTTACATCCTCGACCGTGCGCATCAGTTCCTGCAGTCTTTCTGATATCTCCCCGCGGTCAAGCTTGCCATGCATTTTTGCGGCGGCCGTTCCGGGACGCGGGTCAAAGGCCAGCGTATTTACCGCGTCCAGCTCCAGTTCTTTTATCAGGTTCAGGGTGTTCTCAAAATTTTTGCGGGTCTCTCCCGGGAACCCCGCAATAACATCCGAAGTAACGGCCGCTCCGGGTATCAGCCGCCTTATTTTCTTGACCAATGAACTGTAATAAGCGCTGTCATATCCTCTGTTCATCTTTGCCAATATCTCATCGTCCCCGCTCTGCAGGGGCAAATGGAAATATTCGCATATTTTTTCATTACCGGCGACCGCATCTATGATGTCATCGCTCATATCCTTTGGGTGCGATGTCATGAACTTCACCCTGTGAACGCCATCCACCTTTGCCACTTTTTTCAGCAATCCCGCCAGGCCGAACGAATAAGAATTAACATTCTGCCCGAGCAATGTCACTTCTTTGAAAGTATTTTTATCAAGAGCCTCTATCTCTCTTAATATCTCATCTACAGCCCTGCTCTTTTCCCTGCCACGCACATACGGAACGATGCAATACGAACAAAAATTGTCGCAGCCCTCCATTATCGTTACCCAGGCATTTACGGCATTTTCCCTGACCGCCAGAGAAGCTTTTTTAAAGTCCGGCGAGTCGCCTGTGCACAATAATGTTGCACCTGTCGGCCGCGACCGGTCCTCTAAGATATCCGCTATTTTCCCCTCCATATTAGGCCCGAGCACAAAATCAACGAACCCGTATTTCTTCAAAAGATCATCGCCCATTCTCTCGGCCATACATCCAGTAACGCCTATAAGCAACCCTTTTTTCTTCTTTTTAAGATGAACAAGGTCCGCAATGAACCCTTTGGCCTTTCTTTCCGCACCGTCACGGACAGAACATGTGTTAGTGATTATTATGTCGGCCGATCCTATATCCTTGGCGGGACGGAATCCTTTTGATTCAAGCATACCGGACATTATTTCCGAGTCGTTCTCGTTCATTTGACAACCGTAAGTCTTGATAAAATAGCGTTTAACGCTCATACAGTAATTCTACCCCAATATATCCTGGATAATGCGTTGTACTGATCCTATAAAGCCGATATAATGGGTTTGATAAGTTCTTCCACGGGAGTTCAACCATTGAAATTGACCAGACTTCTTATATTCTTTTCGCTGATCGGTCCGGGACTGCTAACCGCGATCGGCAATAACGACGTTGGCGGCATCGCCAGTAATTCCGCCGCGGGCGCTAATTTCGGATACAGCTTCCTGTGGATACTGCTCATCATAACTGTAGCCCTGACGATCGTGCTTGACATGAACGCCAGGATGGGTGTTGTCACGGGCAAAGGCTTGATGGACCTGATACGCGAAGGGTTCGGACTGAAATGGGCCGCTTTTTCGGTCGTATGCCTGCTGATAGCCAACGTTGCCACTATCATATCCAATTTCGGAGGACTGGCGGGGGGCATCGAGATGTTCGGGTTGTCAAAATACATCTTTGTGCCTGTGATCACATTGAGTATCTGGTATCTCGTCCGCAAAGGGACCTACAAAATAGTCGAGCGGGGTCTGATAGTGATATCAATGGTCGTTCTAAGCTATATAGGTTCGGCTTTTCTAGCCAATCCCGACTGGGGGCTGGTACTCAAGCAAACATTCATACCATCGGTGCAGATGCATAAAGACTACATAATGCTTTCCATAGCATTTGTCGGCACTACCATCGCCCCGTGGATGCTTTTTTTCATACAGTCAATGATAGTCGACAAAGGGCTCACGAAGAAACACATAAATTTCGTAAGATGGGAAGTATGGATCAGTTCGTTCTTTTCCGGTTACGTGCTCTCTTTCTTCATTATCATTGCTTCCGCGGCAACACTGTTCAAACACGGAGTGAGAATAACGGATATTTCCGACGCGGCAATGGCGCTCAGGCCTCTGGCCGGAGAGTTCGCTTTCATACTTTTCGCCGTCGGCCTGCTCGCGGCGGCGGTGCTGGCTACTTTTCTGCTGCCCTTAACGACGGCTTACGCCGTCTGCGAGGCCTTCGGATTTGAGGACGGCCTGAACAAGACCCCGGAAGAGGCCCCGATCTTCTACAGGATATTTTCGGTCCTTCTGTTTACCGGAGCCGTATTCGTGCTGATACCGGGGATCCCTATATTCCCGCTCATAATATTCGCCCAGGTCGTCGCGGGACTGATAAGCCCTATACTGCTGATATTCATACTGCTTCTGGTCAACAACCGAAAGCTCATGGGAAAATACCGCAACAGCCTTTTTTTCAATATAGTATCAATAGCGGCGGTCACCGGCATAGTAGCGATGGCAGCGGCTTATTTTTTGCTTTCGATCACCGGAAAAGCATAATAAACGGTCAGCAACAAAAGAATGAACAGAGGAAGAACTATATCATTAGCCCAAAGTATATAACCTGAATTATTGATCGACATGTTCCCTTTGAGCAGCATCTCCCGTAAATGCACAAAAGCCGCTCCCAGATAGAAGATGGATACTCCTATCCCCGTAGCCAGCCAGAACCCTTTTCTGAACCGAATGCACATCAGGCCCAATATCCCGAAAGCAAGGTTCGTCACCGCGACCTCGATCTGAAAAGGATTCCCTGCAGGCCATCCTATGCTTTCTGCTATGCGGTCAGACATGAAAGCATGCCCGTAGAAGGCCGTCAATCCTCCCAGGCCGATGACCACGGGGAATATATAGGAAAGTAATATCTCGGAAATGCGCCCGGGCCCTTTCTTCGACCTGTCAAAGGCAATATGAACTAAAGCGGCAAACACAGCGGCAAAAGGAAGTATCATCATAAGATCAGGCCTCCATGCAATAAATGATACCATAAGTGAAATTTTCTGAAAAACGCGTCGATATGGACTTGAACACTTTTTTACAAAGGAGATAATAATGCCGACCGCAATGATAAAAGCTAGTCCCGCTCTGATCCGTTCATTCTCAGGCAGAACGATAAGGTCCATAGGCGTCCCGGCTGAAATAAAACAGGGGGAAGGCCGTGTCGGAATGACCCCTGCAGGGGTCGCGGCAATAAAAAAGGAGCACCCCAATGTGTCCGTAAATGTGCTTGAAAACGCGGGCATAGGCAGCGGATTCTCAAATAAGGAATACGCCGATGCCGGAGCCACTTTGACCGGTGACCTTAGGGGCATTTGGGGATCGGACATGGTAGTAAAAGTAAAAGAACCGATCGACGGTTCCGGATACGGAAAGGCTAACGAATTCGGCATGCTCGGCGCATATAAGCCTTTGCTGTTCACGTATCTCCATCTTGCCGCGGATAGAACTCTGGCCGAAAATATGGCGAGGACCGGGGCAACAGGAATAGCCTATGAGACCGTGCAGAAAGAGGACGGGTCCATCCCGATGCTGATACCCATGAGCATAATAGCCGGAATGCAGGCTCCGATGGTGGCTTCAGCAATTGGATATCCGCACGGGGCCATGGGGCAACTGATGTATGGGGTCTCTGGAGTAGCACAGCCTCAGAATGTATTTGTCATAGGCGGCGGAATAGTGGGAAGTTACGCGGCTACGGTAGCGCTGGGGCTCAACGCCAGAGTAAGGATCGCGGACATAGATCCTAACGCGCCCAGAATGAGGCTGTCAAAGATAGCGGATGACAGTTGTTACAGATTGGCCCGCGATACGATAAGGACCGTTCTTTTCCAGGAATCTTCGCCGGAAACAATAGAAGAAAGCCTCAACTGGGCTAATACTGTAATAGGAGCGGCTCTCATTCCCGGGGCACAGGCTCCAAAATTGATAAATGACGGGTTTTTCCAAAATACCGTCCCGGGAAAAGTCATAGTTGATGTGTCCATAGACCAGGGAGGTACTACATCCCAAAGCCATCCTACTACCCACTCTAAACCGACATACATAGTCGATAGAGATCTTAGACAACACGAATACGGGGATGTTTCCGTACCAGGGACCGTGATGTATTGCGTTGCCAATATGCCCGGAATGAACCCATGGACGGCCACGCGCGCCCTGACCGCGACCACGTTTCCCTATGTCCTTGCGATGCTCGGCGG
>CALFCX010000151.1 GCA_937950635.1 uncultured bacterium | reverse complement strand
GCTTTTACGGCCGATATAAACATGCAATGTACAATACGGCAAAGATAGCTTATGTAACAGATCTGCATCTGTGCGGGCGTCCTTCCAGGATTGGATCGTTTGTCCGCAGAATAGACCAGTTAAGGGATAACGGAATAAGGATGCTTGTGAACGGCGGGGATATGTTCGATCTGAGCGGAGATATGTGGAAACCCAACGGTCTAGTTGATATGCCCAAGGGAATAGATCAAAGGATTATATATATGGAACATTCGCGTGATCTGGCCGAAGGTTCCATGCCTGAGATGATACGCCATATGGAAGGTTTTGATGCTTTCTATTCTATATTGGGAAATGCGGACTGGCTTGCCGCCCCTTGGATGTGCCCGCAGGAAGATATAACAGGCTTGAGAGTGTTCTCCCCTTTACGCAGTCCCGGATTCAACGGGCGGCTGTCATTCTTTCTGGGCGGCGCCTCCTATAATCCGCTGCTGGTATCCGGGATAAGCTCAATTCCGGCTCTTCCCCACGATGAAGGCGCCTTGCAACTGTTATACAATAATCCGTGGTATGGAGGTGTTTTACACACGGAAGATTACATGGCCAGGCTCAATGACCCTTCATTGTTCAGTGACGGCCGTACGATATTGATAACACATATGCCTGCTTTGGGTGCTATGGATTCTTTCTTTCATACAAAAAAACAGCTCCTGGTGGAGAACCAGGGATCTCCGGACCTGTACGCCGCTATAAGGGAGCATTATCCTATATTGCATCTCACCGGGCACGTGCACGATGCCCCTATGGCCACCGGCAGCTACAGACCGTTTGTCGTCTCGAACGATTCAAGAACGGTGACGGTGAATCCCGGAGGCGGAGACCTTCATGATAAGGAAACAGAAGGGATATCGGGAGTGAAAATAGCCGTGATCGATCCTTTCAAGCTTATTGACCTTAGGGATTCCGGCCGTCTTACGGAAGAAACCATACAGGCTGAGCGGGCCGTAGAGATATTAAGATAAGAGCTATTTTTTCAAACTGTTGAGCATCGAACTGAAGATGTATTCCCCGTCCTCCCCTCCCAGTATCGGGTCAGCCACTCTTTCGGGGTGAGGCATCATTCCAAGCACGTTCCTGGCCTCGTTGCAGATACCCGCGATATTCTCTATCGAACCGTTCGGATTGGACGCAGGAGAAACGGATCCGGACTTTGAGCAATACCTGAAAACGACCTGTTTGTTCCTGTTGAGCTTTTCTATCGTCTCTTTGTCCGCGGTATAATTACCGTCAAAATGCGCTATCGGTATCTCAAGCACCTGTCCGGGCTTGCACTTGTTGGTGAATGGGGTTCTGGCGTTCTCCACCCTGATCTTTACGTTCTTGCAGAGGAACTTAAGGTATTTGTTCTTTTGTAAAGCGCCCGGAAGAAGGCCTGCTTCGGTGAGTATCTGAAAACCGTTGCATATGCCTATAACCAGCCCTTTGTCTTTTTTTACGTATTCAACAAGCGAGTTCATCACGGGAGAGAATCTGGCGATCGCTCCCGACCTCAAATAATCCCCGTATGAAAAGCCTCCGGGGACTATCACGACGTCGTAAGAATTCAGGTTCTCTTCTTCATGCCAGACGAATTCCGCCTTGGCTTTTAGCGATGTCTTGGCGGTATGATAACAGTCCCAGTCGCAGTTACTGCCGGGAAATACTATAACGGCGGCTTTCATCAGATCTCCTCGATCTCAAAGGTGTATTGTTCGACCACGGGATTGGCAAGAAGTTTCTTGCACATATCGTTTACTTGAGACCTGGCATCCTCTATGGATTTTGCCTCTATCTTGAGGTCAATAAGCTTTCCTATCTTGACCTCCCCCACCCCTTTGTATTTCATGGCGTGGAGAGCGTCTTTTATCGTTTTACCCTGAGGGTCCAGGATCCCTTTCTTATGCCTGACGAAAACTTTTACCAGATACATTGCAAGTCCTTTCTATATGCCGAAACGCTTATAAACATGGCCGAGGTTCCTCGTGAAATAGCCCAGATCGAAGAGCTTTTCTATGGAATCTTTGTCCATGTGGGCAAGCAATTCTTTGCTGGCCTTTGCCGTATCTTTCATGGGTTTTCCGGAATTCCGGGCTTCCATGGCGCAAGCCTGTACTATCTTGTAGGCCTGTTCCCTTGTAATCCCTTTGTCCACCAGCGCGAGAAGTATCCTCTGCGAGAACACTATCCCGCCGCTGCTCTCGATATTCTTCAGCATATTCTCGGGGTGCACTACCAGCCCTTCTATAAGGGTGATGAATTTATCCAGTATATAATCGGTCAGGATGTTGGAGTCCGGGACTATCACCCGTTCTCCAGCCGAATTAGAAAGGTCCCTTTCATGCCACAAAGCCATGTTCTCCATGGCGGCCATGCTGTTTGCCCTGATGACCCTGGCCAAGCTTGTTATGCGCTCGGATATTATCGGGTTCTTTTTGTGCGGCATGGCGGATGATCCCTTTTGCCCTTTTTTGAAAGGCTCTTCCACTTCCAGAATCTCTGTTCTTGACAGGTTCCTTATCTCAACCGCGAACCTTTCCAAAGACCCAGCGACAAGGGCCAATGCCGTCATATACTGGGCTATCCTGTCCCTTTGCAGCACCTGCGTGGAGGCTGGAGAAGGAGTCAGTCCCAGATTTTTACAGACCATTTCTTCTATTGACGGGTCGAGATTAGCGTATGAGCCGACGGCCCCGGATATCTTTCCGACGCTCACAGTTTCCTTGGCCGCTTTCATCCTTTCAAGCCCGCGCTCGAGTTCCGCTATCCAGACGCACAGTTTGAAAGCAAGCGTTATCGGTTCGGCGTGCACCCCGTGGGTGCGGCCCATCATTATGGTGTTTTTATGTTGGGAGGCCAGCTTTTTTAAGGCTGTTACTGCCCTGCTGATATCGTCTATGATGATGTCAGCGGAAGCCTTAAGCCTCAGTGAAAGGGCCGTATCCTCCACGTCGTACGAAGTGAGCCCCATGTGCACATAGCGGGAATCTTCTCCTATGTTCTCTGCCACGGCCGTGGTAAAAGCGATCAGGTCGTGCTCGACCTCTTTTTCTATCTCTTCTATTCGGTCTACAGTGAATGAAGCTTTTTTCTTGATATTCTCTAGAGAGCTTTGCGGTATCTTGCCGAGTTTTGTCCAGACTTCGCAGACCGCTATTTCAACGTCAAGCCAGCTTTGGAACTTGGCCTCTTCGCTCCAGATGGAGCCCATTTTTTGGAGTGTGTATCTCTTTAGCACAACTATATTATAACATGAGGTATCAAACGGGGAAAAAATACGGCCGGGGGATCAGCCCCGGCCGCAAAAGTCCCGGCTTTAGGCGGATGTTACATTCCTCCGTTCGCCCTTCTGTCCACTGCTGACGCCAGATCTGTGGTGGATTTGCCCAGGCTTGTGAGCGTTGACAGGAAGGTAACTATCTTGTTGATCATATTGGTGGTCCACAGTCCTACGCTGGACGAGCTGAAATCGGATATGCTGTCTATTTGTTCCTTGTAATTGTTGTACCAGCCTGATCTTGAGGGATCGGATTGGAATTCTCCCAGTTCCTTCCTGTCGATAAATCCGTCACCATCAGTATCGAATTTTGCAAAATTCTCATCCGACATTTGGAGCTCATCCCGGCTCAATTTTCCGTCGCCGTTAGCATCTAATTCTCCGAATCTGGCCAATGCGTCGGCCCTTTCCTTTGCGCTGTATACACCGTCTTGGTTTGCGTCTATGAATCCCGTGGCCCCTTGCGCGTTGCATATTTCAGGATAAGTCACTAATCCGTCGTTGTTGGCATCAAGCCTGTCGAATTCTTCCCTGGTTAGCACTGATTGGGCTTCTTCCCAGCTTAGGTTTCCATCCTGGTTGGTATCGAGGCTGCTATACATCTCTTTTAGCTTTTGATAGGTAAGCCTATTTGTAACTTGCGCCGGTGTAGGCCATAGACCCTTTTCTTTTAAGAATGCTACCACTTCTTCTTTGCCCCGGCTGTTCAATCCGAGCCAGTTATTCTTTATAAGATCGTCTGCAAGAGAATCGATTTGGTCTTCGGTCCAGCCAAGGCCGAACTTATCGCTTATTGCTTGCAAAAGCTGTTTGAAATGGTCCTTGCACATTGCGTCGGAATCCAAGCCCTTTTCTAAAAATTCGTTTATCAGTTCATCCATTATCTGGTCTATCTGCTCTTGGGTTAGGTCGGAAATATAAGTATTTATTGTAGAGGAGGATGACCCGTTAGCCGATGTTCTTATTTTTTCCATTAGATAATTCAGCAGAGCATCCGCTTCGACAAGCATTTGAAGGATGTTCTTATCCCCTTCGGTGAGAAGCTGTGATCCCGCAACTTCAGAAGAGCCGAGATCCTCGGTATTTATTCTTCCGTCATGGTTGGTATCATACCTTGAGATCTCATCCTGCGTTATTACTCCGTCATTATTTGCGTCAAAATTGTCAAAATTATCCGAATCCGGATACTCTGCTTCAAATTGTTCTCGCGTAATCCCTGCCGTGATGTTTTGTCCTGATTGTACCTGTGGAACTGCCATAGTTATTCTCCTTTTCGCGTATTCATTCTTCTCTATTTACTAATCGTAATAACTATGAGGAAAATTGCGCGTGTTTTAGAAGGATTCTATCTCTTTGAGGAGTTCCTGGACCATGTCATTTTCGGACACTTTTTTGAGCTGAGATCGGAAGAGCACACGTCTGAACTCCAGTCACGGCTACATCTCG
>CALFCX010000150.1 GCA_937950635.1 uncultured bacterium | reverse complement strand
GCTTCCGGAAGTGGTTATGTCTATATCTCCGGCGATCTTCGGTGTTGTAACAGCTCCTGAAGCTATGGCTCCGGCTGTAACGGCTCCGGACGCTATCTTCGGTTCTGTTATGGCTGCGGAGGAGATTTTATTTCCGGATATACCTGCATCCTTTACCTCTATTGAGCCGTTAACGTTCGTCGTTATTGTTATCTCGTCTGGTTCAACGCTTCCCGTGCCTCCCGATACTGTTGCCCATTGCAGCTGGCTTCCCGACCATTTCAGGTATTGTCCGCTGGTAGGGGAGTTTGATGCTGCTATTGATTCCAATGTGACCGCTCCGCTGGCAAGTTTTTCCGCTGTAACTGCGCTGGTGGATATCTTGGTAGATGATATGCCCAGGTCTTTTACTTCCAATGAACCGTAGACATTGGTCCCTATGGTCACATTATCAGCTTCAGCGGTCGAGCCCCCGCCCGATACCGAAGCCCATTCCAAATTCCCTGAATTCCAACGAAGGTATTGATTGTCGGCAGGAGAGTTGGATGTAAGTATGGCTTCTTTTGTTACTGCCCCTGCTGCGAGCTTTGCGGCGGTGATGGATCCATCAGCTACCGTAATGGCTGTTTGTGCTTCTATGGCTTTGAATGCGCTTCCCACGCTAACTATTGCGGTGGATGGTGTCATAAGCTCGTAGTTGGAAGAAGTCGGCGGGTTTGCGACCTCGATCCTAAGATACAGTGAGGAATCATTGAATGAGGAAGGTTCTATCGCTATTTCTTCGCCTAGCATCACCGAGAACCATCCTCTTGATACGGAAACCCCTGTGTGTGTTTCCGGCCCCCATATTACGGCAGAACTCCCTCCGGAGACCCTTACTATGGAGAACCTCATATTGTACGAACCTGTAAGCGGATTGCCTGAAGAATCGTATAGGTTGCCTTCGTAGGCCATTTTTTGCGATATAGCAATGGAAGGGGACGCCGCTGACAATGCTATTATTGCCGAACACAGCAATAAAACTGCCCAAACACCCATCCCCTTGATAAGAACAAGTATCTTATTCATTATTTTTTGTTAGAATACGGCTATATTATTTTGATACATTTACGAGTTCAAGTCAAGGAAAAACTATGAAAGGAGAGGTAACTGCCGTCGGGGAGAGTCGAACTCCCATGAGTTGCCTCATACGATCCTGAGTCGTACGTGTCTACCAATTCCACCACGACGGCGTTACATGCCGATGGTGAGAGTCGAACTCACATGGGCGTGAAGCCCAATCGCTTTTGAGGCGATCGTGTCTGCCATTCCACCACATCGGCGTATCAAGACTCTTCGAATTGTCCCATCTTTCGGAATTTATCGTACCTGTCCTTTAACAAATCGGACGGAGACAGCTTTTTCAACTCTTCCAGATGTTTCAAGAAGGAGGCTTTTATGTTCTCGGCGGTCGCTCTGTAATCGTTATGCGCGCCGCCGGAAGGTTCTTTTACTATCTCATCTATTATACCAAGCTTAAGATGGTCCTTTGCCGTAAGTTTGAGATTTTCGGCCGCTTCGGCTGACCTTTTGGCGTCCCTGAACAGGATCGATGCGCAGCCTTCGGGTGATATGACGGAATATATGGAATATTCGAGCATGAGTACGCGGTTGCCTACCGCTATCCCCAAAGCTCCTCCGCTCCCGCCTTCACCGGTTATTATGACTATTACCGGTACCGAAAGCTGCATCATATCCCTCAGGTTCCTTGCTATCGCTTCGGCCTGGCCGCGCTCTTCGGCACCCAGTCCGGGATAAGCTCCCATGGTATCGACAAAGGTTATTATCGGACGGTTGAATTTCTCGGCCATTTTCATCAGCCTCAGAGCTTTGCGGTAGCCCTCAGGATGAGCGCTGCCGAAGTTCCGCTCGATGTTCTCTTTTGTGTTCTTTCCTTTTTGGTGGCCCATCACCATGCAGTGAGTATCTTCCAGTTTGGCAAAGCCCCCGATTATGGCTTTGTCATCACCGTAGCACCTGTCGCCGTGAAGCTCCACAAAATCGTGGAATATCAGGTTTATATAATCCAGAGTTGTCGGGCGTCTGGGATGCCTGGCTATCGATACGATCTGGTTGGGAGTAAGCGTGGAAAAAATATCTTTTTTCAGCTTGCTTATCCGGTCTTCCATGGCAGCCAGCTCGCCGCCCATATCGATGTCCCCGGTCTTTGCCGTTTTTTTGAGGGCTTCGACTTTTTTGTAGAGTTCTGCTACCGGTTTTTCAAAATCGAGCAGATTTTTTGGGTCCAAAGGTGTTTGCTCCTTCATGGTTAAAATCCGAACCAGTCAAGACATTTTACGAGCGTGTCTTTCAGCTTGCTGCGTTCCACGACAAAGTCCACCATGCCGTGATCGACGAGATATTCCGCTCTTTGGAACCCGGGAGGAAGTTTCTGTCTTATCGTCTGTTCTATCACTCTTGGTCCGGCGAAACCTATAAGCGCGCCCGGTTCCGCGATGTTGATATCCCCCAGCATGGCAAAACTTGCCGAAACACCTCCTGTAGTCGGGTCCGAGAGCAGGCTGATGTACGGAAGTTTGGCTTCGGCCAGCTTTGCAAGAGCCCCGGATGTCTTGGCCATTTGCATAAGGGACATTATGCTTTCCTGCATCCTGGCCCCGCCTGAGGTCGAACATATTATTACCGGTACCTTGAGCCCGATAGCTTTCTCGACAGCCCTGGTTATCTTTTCTCCGACCACTGACCCCATGCTGCCTCCCATAAATGAAAAATCCATGGCGCAGACAACCACATGTTTGCCTTTTATAGTGCCTTCTCCGGTCACTACCGCGTCTAAAAGCGATGTTTTTGCTTCGTAATCCCTGATCCTTTGTTCGTATTTTGCCGTGTCAAAAAAGTTGAGGAAGTCTTTTGATCGCATCGAGATATCATAGGGGGAGAAGCTTGCCTCGTCAAGCAGCATTGCTATGCGTTCTTTTCCCGAGAGTTTAAAATGGTATGAGCATTTCGGGCAGACCTTAAGGTTCTTTTCGAGGTCTTTGCTGTAGATGGTCTCTTTGCATTTGTAGCATTTTACCCAAAGGCTGCCCGGCACATCAAGCTTTTCGGCTTTATATTCCCCGGATATTTTAGGTTTCTTCTTGGAAAACCACTCTGATAACGGCATATTGCGATACCTTCTAACGTGTGTTATTATAACATAGTAAGACAGAGCAAAACTTAAGGAGAATTCCCATAATGGCCAATATAAAATCCGCGGTAAAAAGGATACATGTAGCGAAAAGGAACGAAAAAAGGAACAAATCCGCAAAGTCCAATATCAAGACCCTTTTGAACAAAGCCTTGAAAATTATATCCGAAAAGGGCGGAGATGCCGAAAAACTGGTGCGCGAGGCCATAAAGAACATCGATAAAGCGGTCTCAAAAGGGATCCTGCATAAAAATACGGCTTCCAGAAAAAAATCCAGGCTGATGAAAAGGCTGAGCAAGTCCAAATCTTCATAAAAGAACGGTTCTCCGTACCTTTATGACCTCTATAAGAATAAAAGCCTTCGCTAAGGTCAATACATATCTGAAGATCCTTTCAAAAAGACCTGACGGTTTTCATGATATCGACACTATTATGCAGAACATCTCGCTTTATGATGTTATCTCGATTACGGAGTCGGACAAGGGTATATTTGTTGAATCTGATGATCTCTCCATTCCGTCAGGTGAAGGAAATATATGCCATAAAGCCGCTGCTCGTATGCTTGATATTTCCGGCAGGAGAGGGGTATCCATAAAAATAGATAAAAAGATCCCTTCGGGTGCCGGACTGGGCGGTGGGAGCAGCGATGCCGCGGCCGTTATAAGGGCTTTGGACAAGCTGTGGGCCCTTGCTCTTGATAAAAATACCATGATGCATATAGCCGCAGATATCGGCTCGGATGTCCCTTTTTTTATAGAAGGCGGCCGAGCGCGCTGCCGGGGTAGGGGAGAGGCGGTCGAAAAGCTCCGAGACTCAGATGAGCAGTATCTTGTTCTGATAAAGCCGGAAGAATCAGTTCCGACAAAATGGGCTTACGAGGAGTTTGACAAATTATCAGCAGTACCGGATTATAAATGTTTCGGTTCTAAAGAGGGCGGCATGGTATGTTCTCGAACACCGCAGGCCTATTATGAAAATGATTTCGAAAAAGTTATCCTTCCGAAATATCCAGGGATAAAAAAAGCCAAGGACCTATTGATCTCCGCAGGGGCAGGTACAGCGCTTATGACAGGAAGCGGATCGGCTGTTTTTGGAGTGGTTGGGAATAAGACACATGCAGATGATATCCTATCTAAGGTCAAGGAAGTATATTCCAAGTCGTATTCGGTACATACTATCAGCCGGGCTTTTGATTTTTTGGCATAAAAATAAAAGCAGAGCCCGCCGCAAAAAGTGAAATTCTCAAGTGTTTCTGACGATATATTAATAGATAATTATAAGCCTTGCGAAAGGAGCCCCGAAGATGTCAGGAAAAGAACAAAGATGCCCGTCATGCAATAAGCTGTTGATGAAAGAAGGCGAGATCAAATGCCCAAGATGCAAGGAAATAGTTGTTGTCGGCACCCCCTGCGAATTCTATGATGCCTGTCCTCACAGGAGAGATATGGCAAGGTATGGGACGGTTAAAAAGCTGCTCAATACGCTTCCGGTAGCCATGAAAGAAAGAATGCGGCTTTCCAACTATCAATAGGGAATATCCTTCAGCCGCCTATATCTATTTGGGTTATCTCAGGCCCTTCCGATACGGTAAAAGTTATGCTGTCCATTTTGAATGTTTTTTCGCCTGTTCTGACCAATTCCGCGTCATTATTGCGCAGACTTCTCCTTAAATTAGACAAAAATGCCGGCCTGTTCGAAAGATCAGAGTACCTTGTCTCCGGATCAGTCCTTATAAGGAAGTCTTTTCCGTTATCGGTTGTTTCTATGACGTCGGATAGCGTATGCATCAATCTCATCAGATCCGGCACAAAAGAAGGTTCTGTCTCGGTGTAATAAGTGGCCCCTATTGCGATTTCATGTGTTACCATGTCCTTGAAAAGAGGCCAGCAGTGAACAAAAGACCTCGCTACCATTATGCTGAAACCCGCCCTTTCTTTTAGATCTCGGCATTCCTGCATCCCGTCCATTTGAGCCATGCTGCTGTCGTCCAGCCATACATAGTTAAGCGGGCCGAAAAGCTGTCGCAGCCTGCTTTGCGGGTCAACTGTTATTCCGTTCTCCCTGAATTGCCTGTACCTGTCTAATATCCTTGAAAAAAGCATGCTGTGGAAACTCCAGTCTTGACGAGGTTTTGCGGTAGTGTCCACAGCGCTCAAAACATATAAGGAATCCTGTATTTCCCGGCTCATGGAAGCGGCTGTCTGCGGCTTATAAAGAAAACCGATATCGGAAAAAAGCCCGTGATGCCTTACCATGGACCATATGGCTTCCAGGTCCAGTCCCGGAGAAAGCCTCAGTTTTTTGAAAATAGTACCGTCCCTCAGCAAATCTCCGCCCACGATCTCATGGTCGCTTTCATCTTTTTCTGTACGTCCTATATCGTGAAGACGGATCCCGGCTTCGAGGTTCGCTCTGCCTTCAGGTGAAATGCCTTTATTCAGGTCAAAAAGCCATTCAATGCGCTGCGTATATGCCGTCCTGTCCTCATACCGCCTGTTATCGGGGGATAATATCCTGAAAAAGTGGCCGGAATTACATCTTTGCAGTTCAAGATAGCTCGATACCACATGTCTTACGTGAGATATTCTCGGGGCAGGGACCCCCAGATCTTTATAAAGTCCCCAGATCCTTCTTCTTTCGCCGTAAGGCATAAGTGTTGTTGCCGGCATAATGTTCCTCTTTATGATTTATCGGCCTATATTAGTCAGAATTTCATAAAAACAAGCTTGTTTACCCCGTGATATAATCCAAGCATGCTGCTTGCTGTAGATATAGGGAATACCAACATAGTTGCCGCTTTATGCGAGAACGGGCGCGTCAAGGATTCTGTGAGGTTTGAGACCCGTGATAAACGGGCAAAAAAGCTGCTGT
>CALFCX010000149.1 GCA_937950635.1 uncultured bacterium | reverse complement strand
ACGAGATGTAGCCGTGACTGGAGTTCAGACGTGTGCTCTTCCGATCTCCTAACGGGGCTATCGTAGAGCGCGAGGTTTTGGCCAATTTTGAATCCGTCGCTGCAATGGTTGTCACTGAAGAAGGGTTCCTTTCGGGGTCAGGCAGTGCTTCGTATTTTTCAGTTGTGTTGAACGAACCGGATTTTACCACAGCTTCAAGAGTGGCATATACAATAGCCCAATCGGGGATAGATGCAAAAGCCGAGGACCCCTCCACTATAGTTGTTGCGGTAGCGTTGGGAGAGGATGTGATAGATCTTATTTCACGTGTTGAGAACCTTACTGTTGTGCCTGATGTCAAGGCAAAGGTCGTTATCAATGAGAGAACGGGAACTGTCGTTATAGGGGAGAATGTCCGCATAGCTCCTGTGGCAGTGACTTACGGACATATTACCGTTACGATATCCGAACCTTCACGTTCCGATATGCTCTCGGGGCTTTCTCCTACCCAGAACTATAATGTGACGGAGCAGAGCAAGCCTCTTGCCGAGGTGGGCGGCGGGGCGACTTTGGGGGATCTTATCAGGAGCCTGAACGCCATAGGGGCTTCTTCGAGGGAGCTGATATCTATACTTCAGGCGATAAAATCTTCCGGTGCCATGAACACAGATATAGAGGTGATGTGATATGTCTGCTTTTATGCCGCCAGTCGGGGCTGTTGACCCGGTGCCTGTCGATCCCAGGCCCTCCAGACTGGATCAAGCCGGACAAAAAGACTATGCCGGGCAATTTTCCTCTGTATTCCTGCAGGGGATGTTGAAGGAAATCTTTAAGAACCAGTGGAAGAACTCTCTGGTGGATGATAGTATTAACAACAGCTTGTATGCCGAAATGCTCACGGATGAAATGATAAGCCAACTGGCCGAAAGCGACGCTTTCGGCTTGAATGAGCTAATACAGGGGAATGTCGGCAGAAAAAAAGAAGCGCCCAGTTCTGCAGAGAAAGAGATCAATCAGAAATGGCCATGAAGATCGTCAAAAAGAGTAAAAAAACCGGACGCCAGCAGGCCTCTTTCAGGCCTCCTGTTGCCATGGAAGCTTACATGCCTTTGGTCCATTCCATAGCTTCTATGATATCCGGGAAAGGTCTTCCTCCGAACATCGATTATAACGATCTTGTAAGTGACGGAATGGTAGGGTTGATGAAAGCCTGGGATAATTTTGACCCGAAACGCGGGGTAAAATTCGAGACCTACGCTTCCTATAGGGTCCGCGGGGAAATATTGGACGGGCTAAAGTGTTACAACCCTGTTCCGTACAGGATACAGGTGATGGTCCGTGATCTGGCGAAAAAAGGATATTCGGCTGTTGTAAAGGACAAGGATCCTGGGTCCATGTCGAAAAAAGATGCCAAAATGCTTGAGAAAAAGAAACTGAGCGAAGGCGAGTTCAAATCAGCCGTATCGAAAATACAAAAAATAGTTTCCGCGTCAGCGCTTATGTACCTTGTTTCTCTGGAGCAGCTTGCAGAAAATACCGAGATACAAGTGTCTGGCGAGAGAACTCAGGTCGAGGATTCCGAGGCCAGCGAGCTTCAGGAGAGAATAAACAGAGAGCTGCAGGAGCTGCCGAAATTAGAGCGGATGGTCCTGGAGAAGTTCTTCAGAAAAGGGATAAGCCAGAAACAGATCGCTTCCGAATTAAAGCTATCGCGCAGCAAGGTCAATCGTCTCATATCGAGGGCTATATCTCATTTAAAGGAGAAGCTTAAATGAAGGAAGGAGGAGCATAGCCATGGACGGTATTTTTGACGCTACTATGTCTTCTCTTGAAAGAGGGATAGATAGGACCACCAAGACCCATGAGGTTATTGCTCAGAACATAGCCAATGCCAATACTCCCGGATACGTGGCGAAAAAATTCGATCAGGTCCTGGAAAGGGCGGTGGAGCGCAGAGACACTCCAGGTGTCAATCTCGAAGAGGAAATGGCCGAGCAGGCAAAGAACAGCGGACGGCATTCCGCGTATGTAAAGCTTATGTCGACAAAACTGGCTATATTAAGGACTGTTATCTCCCAAGGGAGGAAATAGTATATGGGATTAAGCAACGCTTTTGATATTTCGGCATCAGCTATTCAGGCCCAGCGCCTCCATATGGAGGTCATATCCAGCAATATCGCCAATATAAACACTACGAGAGGGGTTAATGGTACTCCTTATGTGAAAAAAACGGTCGTATATTCCGAGATCCCTATGACATCTTTTTCGTCCGAGCTTGAGAAAGCACAGGGTCGCATGGAAGGCGAGATATCCGGAGGTGTTTCTGCCAGGGCCGTGGACGACTACACAACACCTATGCCAAAAGTATACAATCCGGGACATCCCGACGCAGATGCGAACGGCTATGTTACGCTCCCGAACGTTTCTCTGCCGACGGAAATGGCCGATATGGTATATGTCAGCAAGCTTTATGAAGCGAATATAGCGGCGCTGACCGCCACGAGAAAGATGGGTAACGACCTTTTGCAGATACAATAGTACAGGGAGGATGATCTTATGGCCGAGTCCATAGGCAGGATAGATCCGAACCTTATTGCCCAGATATTGGGCCCAGATGAGCAGATCATGCCGGCGCCTGTATCAGTACAACAGCCGGGTTCCGGTGAGTTTGCCAGAGTAAAAACATTCGACGATATCCTGGAAAGCGCGGTGAATTCTCTTGAAGGCGTAAGCAAAATAGAGAACGATGCCAACATGCTTATCCAGAGATATGCGGAAGGAAAAGCCGAATTGTCGGATGTTATGATCGCAACGGCAAAAATGAACCTTTCGGTGCAGCTTGCGGTCGCGGTAGTGACTTCTGCGGTAAGCACTTTCAAAGAAATGACCCAGATGCAGATATAATAACGGCGAGGAGAGTGATAAATGGGATCAGCTGTCGGAGGGACTGAGGCCAGAAGACTGATGATAATGGCGTCCGTTGTCGTTGTCATCGCTCTTATCTTTGTGCTCGGATTTCTGCGGTCCTGCGGCATGAGGGATCCATACTCAGGGTACGTCGTTATATATTCTAATCTTGAGCTCAAAGATTCGGCCGATGTGGTCGCGCAGCTCAAGGAGCAAAAGGTCCCTTATCAGATAAGGGACGGCGGCACAGCTATAGCCGTGCCAAAAGATAAAGCGGATGAGGCCAGATTAGACCTCGCACAGAAGAATCTTCCTCTTGGCGGTTCCGTCGGTTGGGAAATATTCAATGAGTCCAGATTGGGGACCACCGATTTTGACAGAAGGATCCAGCTTATAAGGGCCATTTCCGGCGAACTTGCCAGGACCATAAAAAAGATAGATGCCATACAGGATGCAAGGGTCCAGATAGTTATGCCGCAGACCACTCTGTTCGAAGTTACGCAGGTCCCAGTGACCGCTTCTGTGCTCTTACAGCTAAAGACAGGCAGGCGGCTTTCCCGTGAACAAGTGAACGGCATAGTGAGGCTTGTTTCTCACAGTGTGGAGAATTTGAGGCCCGAGAACGTGAGCATAGTCGATGTTTTCGGTAATATACTTACCGGCCCTGATGCCATAACTCTTGAGGCCACTACGCCTCCCGTATTCCCTCAGGAAAAAGAAAGCCGGTTCGACATTATAAAACCAAAGCCGGAAAGGCTCCAGCCTGAGGAACAGGTCCGAACGGTCCAGCAAATAGTCACAAAAGAGGTAGAGGTCGTATCCTCGGAAAAACTGGCCCCGAGGACAACAGAAGAGAAGGCTCTGGCCGCTTTGAGAGCTAAAGAGGAAATGGAAAACGACCTTTCTTCAAAAGCGCAGACAATAGTGAACAGGTTCTATCCTCCCAACAGCATACTTGTGAAGGTAAGCCTTGATCTCGAGGATTACAACGCTCCTGGAGCTAAGAAGAAAAAGTTTTCCGGAACGAAGAAGACCGAAATGGAGTTGCTTAACGAGAGTATAAAAAAGATGACGGTTATAATACTTGTCGACAACCGATTCAATCTTACCGAACAGCTCAAAAAAACCACGGTCGATATGGTAGCCTCGGCTCTTCCTTATCACAGTTTGCGGGGAGATAAGGTGGTTATAAGGCAGGTTCCGTTCCATTATGCCACAGCAGTAAAATCTGAAATGATGCAGACCGTGGCCGCTTCGGACGAGTCCTCAACTGAAAAAGGGCCCGGGTCTTATGCATCTAAAGGTATCGGGCTTGCTTTTGGTTTTGTAAAGACGCTCAATCCCTTGATATCTTGGGGGGTAGCGGGGCTTGTAATATTGTGGATCCTGAGCCGGGTCTTTCGCAGGAAAAAAACACGGAAAGCCCAGCCAGGAGCGGTTTCTAAAGCTGTTCCTTTGCAGCCCAAAACAGGGGTTCCGTCGGCCGTTGACCAGGTGCGCAATGTTGTGTCGAAATCTCCGGAAAAAGTCGCTAAATTGATAGAAAAGTGGCTGACCGAAGAAGAGGAGAAAAAAGAATAATGCCTTTGACCGGAAGACAGAAAGCAACTATACTTCTTTCTCTCTTGGGGACCGAGATATCTTCGGAGATACTTAAGTTCCTTCCAGAAGATCTTTCGGATGCTATCACTTCAGGCATGAACAACCTGCCTGCCCCTTCTCCTGAGCTCATAAGTTCGGTCCTTAAGGAGTTTTCCGGTTTTATGACGCTTCCTCCAGGCCAGCAGGACATGCCGGCCCAGAATAAAAGTTATGTTCCGGAGCCTGAAAAGAAGACAAAAGGATCCGTGCCGGATACACAAAGGAGCCCGTATGACATATTGTTCTATTCTCAGCCGAGAAAGATCGCTGCGGCTCTCTCGGCCGAAAGAGGCTGGGTGGTGGCTTTTGTCCTATCGATCCTTCCCGAGATACAGAGAAAAGAAGCTCTTTCTTACATGACCGACCGCAAGAACGACCTGGAAAGAATGATAAAATCACTGAAGAACCCGCCCGTCAGGGACCAGGTGAAAGAACAGATCATAAAAGTGCTTTCCGGGAGATTGGAAAGGCTCTCTTTAGGGTGATCCAATGGCATTAATAAAAAAGAACAGAGTAATAGAAAAAGGATTTGTTGATGTAGGGCAGGCGGCATCCCCGTCTTCCTATGATTATTCAAGGCCGGATGAAGTAAATGAACCAGATAATACTTATGTCGAACAGGAGGCTCCCCAGCTTCCTGATGGGGCTGTCAGTGACGAAGAACGGGTTGAATCGGCTTATGAAAAGGCATCAAAAATAATCGAACAGGCGCAATCCGAAGTTCAAGAGATGATGGAGAATGCCCATGCGGAAGCCGAAACAATAAGGCAGAATGCCAGGACCGAAGGTTTTGAAGATGGCAAAAGAGAAGGCCAGGGACAGGTGTCCGAGATCATGAGCCAAGCCATGGAGACATTGAACGAAGCCATAAAACAGAGGAAAAAGATAATAAAGGATTCCGAGAATGAGATAGTACGCATGTCCCTGAAAATAGCCGAGCAGATCATAAGGAATGAAGTGGCGACGAATAAAGATGCTGTCATGAACATAGTAGCTGAAGCAATAAATAAGGTCAGCGACCGGGAAAATGTGATAGTCAAGGTCAACAGGGAAGATGCCGAATATATTAAGACCCATAAGGACAAGCTTTCCGGGATAGTTGACGGAGTGAAGAACCTTTCCATACTGGAAGACAGTCAGGTGGATCCCGGCGGGTGTGTCATCGAAACCAATCTTGGATTTGTTGATGCCAGGATATCAACTAAACTTTCTCTGATCGAGCAAGCTATAGGGAAGGCACAGGACAGTGACTCAGACTGAAACCGCACCTAACGAGAAGTCGGACATAGATCTAGAAAAATATTACCGTGCCATTGAAATGGCCGATTCGGTCAAAGTAATAGGCAAGGTCATACAGGTCGTCGGTCTGATATTGGAAGCCCAGGTACAAGGAGTTTCAATAGGCGATCTGTGCATAATAAACATAGACAAGGGGAAAGCCACTACTTATGCTGAGGTTGTAGGCTTTAAAGAGGGAAGGGTCCTTCTTATGCCTTTGGGTACCACCGCCGGCATATCCCCCGGTTCTGAAGTGCTTGCCGCCGGACATCCATTAAAAGTAAAGGTTGGACCGGCTGTATTGGGCAGGGTGTTGAACGGGCTTGGCGATCCTATAGATGACAAAGGTCCTCTGATATCCGATCATGAAAGGTCTCTTGACGCGGATCCTCCGGACCCGGTAAAGCGCCCGAGAGTGACTGAGATACTAAGGGTAGGGGTAAGGGCAATTGACGGGCTCCTAACTATAGGCAGAGGACAGCGTATGGGGATATTCGCGGGATCCGGCGTCGGGAAATCCACTCTTATGGGCATGATAGCCAGAAATGCCGAAGCAGATGTTAACGTTATCGCTCTTATCGGAGAACGCGGCAGAGAAGTAAGAGATTTTATAGAAGAATCTTTGGGCGAAGAAGGACTCCAGAAATCGGTTGTTGTCGTAGCAACTTCCGACCAGCCGCCGTTGATCAGATTAAAAGCTTCGTTTGTTGCCACGGCTATAGCCGAATATTTCCGTGACCAGGGGATGAAGGTCATTTTTATGATGGACTCCACCACAAGGTTCGCTTATGCTCAAAGGGATGTCGGTCTTGCTTCCGGAGAGCCTCCCACGACAAGAGGTTATACGCCTTCGGTCTTTGCTATGCTGCCTAAATTGATGGAAAGGTCGGGGACATCCGAAAAAGGTTCTATAACCGCTTTTTATACGATACTTGTTGAGGGAGATGATTTTAACGAACCGATAGCCGATCAGTCCAGAAGCATACTTGACGGGCATATAATATTGTCCAGGGCATTGGCGGCAAAGAACCATTATCCGTCGATAGATATACTTCCAAGCGTCAGCCGTATAATGTCCAATCTCGTGTCCGACGAACACAAGGAAGCTGCCGGGAAGCTCAGAGAGGTCTTGGCAAGGTATTCCGAAGCTGAAGATCTTATAAATATCGGGGCTTATGTTAAAGGCAGCAACCCGAAAATAGACGAAGCCATAGCCAAGATCGATGCGGTCAATGATTTCCTCAAACAGGGAACGTATGAAAAAGTGTCGTTTGAGGATATGCTTGACCAATTGATGTCCATATTTTATTGATATTTTCAAAAAAAAGGCCCCGGATATTATGATAGTATCTTGTTAGGGGATCAGTAAGATGCAGAGCAGAGATTTCATACTTGAAATAGGCACCGAAGAGATACCGGCCAGATTCCTGGAGAACATGTTCACGGACTGTGCCGCGAAAGCTGAGGAGCTTCTTAAGAAAAGAAGGCTGAAGTTCTCGGGCCTTGAGATTTTCGGCACGATGAGAAGGCTTATTCTGGCTGTTTCCGGTGTGGCCGCGAAACAGGACGATGCGGAACTTAAAATAAAAGGCCCAGCCAGAACGCATGCTTTTTCCGCCGATGGGATCCCAACAAAAACCGCCATTGCTTTTGCTTCTTCAAAAGGCGTTGATCCGGGGTCTCTTATAATAGAAAAGGTAAATAACGTGGATTACGTATTTGCCGTTAAGCACGAAAAGGGGATCTCTTCGGAAAAGGTCCTTAAAGAATTCATCCCCGAGTTTGTTTCTTCCATTTATCTGCCTATTTCCATGAAATGGGGAAATTCGGATATCTCTTTTATCAGACCCATACATTATATTCTGGCGGTGCTTGGAGGAAGATCTATTCCTTGCAAGGTATCAGATGTCAAGGTTTCTAACTTTACCAGGGCGCATCGGTTCCTGTTCGGCAACGAAAAAAAGGTGTTTAAAGGCTCTTCCGTTGAGGAATTCAAAGTATTTTTGAAAAAGTGCGGTATTGTCCCGATAAGCCCCGACAGGAGATCTTTGATAGAAAAAGGGATCGCATCCCTTAAGCCTAAGATAAAAGGGGCTTGTTCCATAGATCAGTCTCTTTTGGAAGAGACCGCTGATCTTGTGGAATCTCCAGTCGTGCTGATGGGCAGGTATAAGGATGATTATTGCGGTACCATACCCGAAGAGGTTATCTTTACGGTAATAAAAAAACAGCAGAAATGTTTTCCCGTTGCCGGTGACAGCTCTTTTTTTATCGTCGCCGACGGGAGAGCCCGCAGTGAAATATCCTCTGGCTACGAACAGGTGGTGAACGCCCGTCTTGCAGATGCCAAATTCTTTTACGATGAGGACCTTAAGGTCCATCTTTCACAAGGTATCGAAAAAACAAAAAAAATAACATATCTTGAAAAAGCCGGCAGCATGCTCGATAAAACGCTCAGAGTAAGGGCCCTCTGTTCTTTTATAGCGAAAGAGCTCGGGGCCGACGGACAAACCGCCGCAAAGGCTGAAAGAGCCGCCGAACTGTCTAAATTCGATCTTGCTTCGCATCTTGTCGGAGAATTCCCATCCCTTGCCGGAACAATGGGTTGTTATTATGCCCTTGCTAAGGGTGAAGATCCGCAAGCGGCCCAAGGGGTTTCGGAGCAGTATTTGCCAGGATACTCGGGAGACAGATTGCCGGAAAGTTTTATCGGATCGGTGCTGAGCCTGAGCGACAGGCTCGATACTATAGCCGCATGTTTTTCTTCCGGCATAATCCCTACCGGTTCCGAAGACCCCTATGCCTTAAGGAGAAATGCTCAGGGGCTTGTGTCAATATTGCTGGGGAAGAATTTCCGGCTTAGGCTTTCCACAGTTCTTGACAAGGCTTTTGAGCTTTTTGGCGGAATGAGCCCGGATCTAAAGGTAAAAGCAGCCGACTTCATTGTTCAAAGGCTTAAAGCCGTTCTGGAAAGTGACGGCGCGGGAAGAGAGATATCTGATGCCGTACTTAACGATCCCGATATTTTCCCCGATGTTTATTGCAGGGCATTTGAGATAAAAAAAGTCCATGCCGAACAGTGGTTCAAGGATATTGTCATGTCTGCCGACAGGGTTAAACGCATCTGCCCTGTGTCGGGCGGATCACGGCTTGATCCCCAGCTGTTAGTTGAAGAGCATGAAAAAAAACTTTATGATAAGTACCTGTCGGTGAAAAAGAGCTACGATGCAAAAGCTGACGCGTTGAAGTTTTGTGAAGCCCTGAAAGAGCTCTCCGGGCTGTCCGAGACCCTTTCCGAATTCTTTGAGAAGGTCTTGGTGATGCATGAAGATCAGAAAATAAAGAACAACAGACTGGCTCTTTTATCGCTCGTCAAAGGGCTTTACGAAACGTTCGCCGATTTTTCGAGAATACCGGTCTGAGAGAGCAGGAGAAGCAACAATGAAAATGACGTCTTTTTTTGCGCCTACATTGCGGGATGATCCTTCCGAGGCTGAAGTGATAAGCCACAAACTCATGCTTCGAGGAGGATATATAAGGAAACTGGCTGCCGGCATATATTCTTATCTTCCTCTCGGCTGGAGGGTCATAAAAAAAATAGAAGAGATAATAAGGAAAGAAATGAATGAAGCAGGGGCCCAGGAAGTATTGTTGCCTGCGGTCCAGCCGGCCGAACTCTGGAAACAGACCGGAAGATGGGACGTTTACGGCAAAGAGTTGCTGAGAATGAAAGACCGTCACGAAAGAGACTTCTGTCTTGGCCCGACCCATGAAGAGGTTATAACGGACCTCGTAAGGAACAATGTGTCTTCATATAAAGATCTGCCTCTCATGCTTTATCAGATCCAGACAAAGTTCAGGGATGAGATACGGCCCAGGTTCGGATTGATGCGCGGACGTGAATTCATAATGAAAGACTGCTACAGTTTTGACAGGGATCCAGAAGGCCTACGAATAAGTTATGAGAAAATGGAAGCAGCTTATCGCAGGATATTCGACAGCTGCGGTCTTAGATACAGGGTCGTCAATGCCGATCCGGGTGCCATCGGGGGCGGGTTCTCTCAGGAGTTCATGGTCACGGCCCAGACGGGGGAGGATGAGATCGTTCACTGCAGCCATTGCTCTTTTGCCGCTTCAAAGGAACTTTCAAAAATAGAGACGGACAATTCTTGTCCGAAATGCAGCGAAGGGGTCCTTAAGGTCGAGAGAGGCATAGAGGTTGGCCATATTTTTCAGCTGGGTCAAAAATATTCGTCTTCAATGAACGCTGAGTTCCTTGATGAGACCGGTGCCAGAAGACCTTATGTCATGGGATGTTATGGAATAGGTGTCGGCAGGACGGCCGCCGCGGCCATCGAACAGAATCATGATCAGAACGGCATAATATGGCCGATGCAGATAGCTCCATTTCATGCGGCGCTTGTGCCGGTGAATTCCTCGGACCCTATCCAATCCGACACTGCCAAAGTCCTGTATGAAGAACTTACGGCCCTTGGGCTTGAGGTCCTTTGGGATGACAGGGATGAGCGCGCCGGTGTTAAGTTCAAGGATATGGATCTTTTAGGGCTGCCCGTAAAGATCATTCTTGGAAAGACGCTTTCCGAGGGCAAGGTTGAAGTTTCCGTAAGATCTTCCGGAGAGAAGATCCTTATGTCCCCGTCAGAAGTAAAACATTTTAAGCCATTCGACCCCTATTTAAGGAAGAGAACTGTCTGATATGAGCGTTCTTATTGCCGGTTCGATCGCTTTGGATGACTTAAAGACGCCTTTCGGTGAACGCAAAAAAGTTCTCGGCGGATCGGCCGTCCACGGAAGCGTTTCCGCGAGTTTCTTTTCCCCAGTTGAGCTTGTCGGGGTCGCCGGAAAGGATTTTCCTCAGGAACACATTGATTTTCTGCGCAGCAGGGGGATCGGGACCTCCGGGTTGCAGATAAAAGAAGGAAAAACATTCCATTGGGAAGGTTTTTACGAATATGACATGAACAGTGCTCATACAGTAAGAACCGATCTCAATGTCCTGTCCGGTTTTGATCCGAAGCTTTCAGCCGCGCAGAAGAAGTGCAAGTATGTATTCCTTGCGAACATCGATCCGGAGATCCAACTGAGGATAGTAGAACAGTTAGAGAGTCCGGCTCTGATCGTTGCGGATACCATGAACTTCTGGATAGAAAATAAAAAAGATGATCTCATTAAACTCATAAAAAGGGTCGATGTGATGCTTTTGAACGATACGGAGGCCAGGCAATTTTCGGGGGACCCGAACCTTATAAAGTCAGGGAATAAGATGCTGGGACTGGGGTGCCGTTATGCTATAATAAAAAAAGGCGAGCACGGAGCGCTTTTATTCTCCAAAAAACTTAATTTTTCGGCCCCATCATATCCGCAAACAGAATTGATAGATCCTACAGGGGCAGGCGACAGTTTCGCAGGCGGATTCATAGGATATCTGGATGCTGTCAGATCAGATGACGATGAAACCTTTAAAAAGGCCATGGTGATAGGAAGTGTCATGGCTTCGTTCAACATAGAGGACTTTTCGCTGGAACGCATGAGAACGCTCAGAGAAGAAGAGATAGTCTCGAGATATGCCGAAATGGAACAATGCGTGCGGTTCGGAGAGCTTGAAAAAAATCTGTTCGGAGGGAAGGAGTAGAAGTGTATATGTTTGAAAGATTCAAAAGGGCCGGAGAGGTGCTATTCTCCGCCGGCTGCAACGATTCTCACAGCGGGAACATCAGTGTAAGGCAGGACGAAAAGATCATTATCACATCAAGGCTCGCAATGCTTTCGAGCTTGAATAAGGAGGATCTTGTGGAAGTCCTTCTTGACGGGGATTCCGCTTCTGACAATATAGCATCAAGGGACCTTCCTATACATAGGGCCATATATTCCGGTTCCAAAAGTCTTGCTGTCATACATGCGCATCTTCCGAACGCACTTGCCTTATGTGTCACGGAAAATAAGATATTGCCCCAGGATGCCAAGGGGCAGGCATTCT
>CALFCX010000148.1 GCA_937950635.1 uncultured bacterium | reverse complement strand
TAAAGTGAATAAAACCGCGCATAAAAGAGCATTGTAAGATTATCTCTTAATAGGCGACATCTCAAATCCGGCCATTTAGAAAACTTGTCCACAAGGCCCTATATTAAACGTCGCATAATATATGTTATGTAAAGAAACATGAAGGGGGGCATGTGGAGGAAATGCATGGTTTTTAAGGCTGATTGTCTTCTCTTGCTGAATTCACTACTTTCGTAACATCTACGATGTTAAGACCAAAATTAGTTGCGGTTTGCCTTGCGTATTTCATGTTCTCAATTTCCTCAGGACTGGCTGCTGGAGCCATTTCCTGCGGCTGGCTTGTATCCCTAAACGAGCTGCTGATCAGATTACGGGCGGCTTGTATTGGTTCAGATATCATACCGTAGGTTCTGCTGAAAAAACCTGGTTCAGGGATTGGTTCTTGAGTTCTTTCCGGTGGTCTGTAGTTTTTTACATCTCTGTTGATATCATTTACAGCATCTTCAATATTTATAGCGGAAAGTTCATCCCTAAGTACAAAATAATTGCCATAAGTCGTATCGGTTCCTTTTTTATATGCATTTATAGTATAAAGGTCCTGTTCAGGTGATTCCGGGTTTCTCCGGACTTTTGCTTCTTGTCTGCCAAGGGTTATGTCCATTCCTGTCTCCGCCCCTATTCTGTAAAGTGATTCCTGGACCCTTTGCCTTTCTGCAGGTGAAACGTCCGGAGCCAGACATTGTGTGTCAACTTGGGGTACATATGAAGTTTTGGAACCGCTTTTAGTGTATGATTTTGCGCTTTCAACGGCTTGTTTGGCTGTTGAAACTGTATTATTCACTGTCTGAGAGCTTCTTGCCCTCGAGCCCGACATGTAAAACTTCGCCGTCCGCGAATTCTATCCTTGCGCTGCCCATATTAATGTTCCGGGTGCTAAAACTTTATTGAATGCACTGCTTTATTGATTTTGGCGCCGAGAAAAGATCATTTGAAGAAATATCCCCTGTTATTGCCAATGCATTTATCTCTTCCGGCATAATAAGTCCTTCTTCAAGTGCAGCTGCTAATTTAGGCATTTTTTCCATTGGCCTTAAAGCGATAAAAGACACTCCGAAACGTTTCATGAACTTATCTGCCGCATTATTAGCTAATTCATGTATGTCTGGAGCTGTTTCTGCTGTGGTTTCCTGTGGAGCGATCCTTGGCCTGTTCGCTTCACGCCAGTCATTTTCTTTCATTTCCATGGCTCTTCTTAAGCTCATTACGGAATCCGTCACTGCTTTTTCTATCTCTGCTCTGAGCGCGGATGGGGCGGTCTCTTCAACTGTTGTTTGTTCCCCTCCGAACTCTTTGGTCGCTCTGAAAGTTAACCCTTCCCTGCTTATGGTCCAGCCTTGTAATCCTTTTGATTCAAGAGTTGCGGTAAGCTCCGGGAGCAGCGAGTCTATTTCCGCATCGCTGAGTTCGACCGGCGCGCTTTTTGCCGCTTGAGACGTTTGGGATTGCGTTCGCTGGGTCGAAGTTCTTCTGTTCGCTGGAATATCATCATTGGTAATACTTATCACCGGCCTGTCGGTTGTGGCTGCCGGGGTCCTTTGTGCTGGTGATTCTTGTGTTCCGGTCCTTATGGTAGTTGTTTTGCGATCGGTCAACCTTTGCTCGGGATGATCAGTATAATATTTGGTCAGACTTGTCAATTTTCCTATTATATCTTCTCCTTTACAGGCAATAGCGCCGCCCATATTTTGATGAAAACGCAGGTTGAAATAGCCCTGTGTTTCGTTTGGCGTTATCGTGAATCCTGTATCCCTTGTTGCTTCTATGTATGCTCTTACCGCCTCCTGGATCTGAGGGCTGTTGATATCCGTTGTTGCAGGCGTTCTGGCTGCGGATGTGGTTCCTGCGGGACCGTAACTTCCTATTATCTGTGCCATGATTGTTTTCTCCTTACTTTATTGCAGCTCTACGTCATTTCTGCGGCCTTTGACGTCGTTTGCTACCGTGCTGTTTCCGGCCCATCCGGTTATGTCGGACATAAGGCTTGATAATGAGTCCTTGGCGGCTTTATATGTACGTTCAAAGAAACCGGTTTCCTCTTTTTGGGCCAACGGTTCTGGTGCCTGATCAGGTTTAGTGTTCGCTTGAGGCACCAGAACCGTTGGCCCAAAAAGAGGAAACCGGTTTCAGATCGGAAGAGCACACGTCTGAACTCCAGTCACGGCTACATCTCGT
>CALFCX010000147.1 GCA_937950635.1 uncultured bacterium | reverse complement strand
ACGAGATGTAGCCGTGACTGGAGTTCAGACGTGTGCTCTTCCGATCTCTTCTCTGTCGGTTATGGCGGTCAGATTGTGCTTTTTATTCCACTCAAGAAGCTCATTAAGATAAAGTTCAAATTGATCCGACCACCTGAAATCCATGGCAGATCAGAACGCTTGTCCGATCGAAAAATGCAGAGTTCCCTCGGAAAAGGACCTGTTGGAAGCTATTCCGTAATCGAGCCTTATCGGCCCCATCGGTGTATTTAGGCGCAGTCCGAAGCCTTTGCCGGAAATAAAGTCATAAGTGTTCGGCCAGCCGTTGTACCATGCATTTCCCCAATCAAAAAAGAGCACTCCCTGGAACATATCATTGAAAGTATATCTGTACTCCATGTTCAGTATCAGCTTTTTCGTCCCAGACCGTGCTTCCATCGGTTCATAACCTCTCACGGTATTGGCGCCGCCAGCATAGTAAAGCTCGCCTACAGGGACATCTCCCAAACCAAGCCCCATGCTCATCCTGCCCGCGATGGTCTGGCGCTCAAAAGGACTGTAGAACCTGTTCAAGTCCACGGACCATTTTGTGAAATTCGTCTCTCCTGAAGGCGCATATTTCCAGCCTCTTCTTATCCCGTAGGTATAATAGTCCCCTCTGGACGGATTCATCCAGTTATCCCTGGTATCGTAAGAAAGTGACAGGCCTATCGTGTTGGACGTATAAGGCTCAAAAGTAGAGACTCCTGTAGGAGTAACGTTCTCCGACCCGAGGGTAAGTCCTACGCTCCATTCGTCCGAAAAGGGTTTGCTGAACCCGATTTCCCATCCGTTATAAATGCCCTCTTTCTCCGTTGTTTCTATAAGGTAAACATTCTTACCTATGGTCAGCCATCTCCTGGCAGAAAAAAGCACTCTGTCGCCGAGCTTATCCGGAAAAAGCCAGGGATAGGTGTATCGCAGCTGATAGGTCTGGAGCTGCTGCCCTGCCTGGCCTCTTATCATGACGCCTTGTCCGGTCCCCATAAGGTTATCGGAATTCAGGTCCACAAAACCGAACCATCCCTCCCTTTCTCCGTATCCTCCGCCGAAGTTGATCGTGGTGGTCTTGCCTTCCTTTACCTTTATCACCAGGTTGATGCTGTCCGGAGCCTGTCCCGGCTGGAAATCAGGCGTTACTTCCGAAAAGAAACCAAGATTGAATACTCTTCGAAGGTCTTTTCCAAGGACTTTTTCGTTGAGGACCGTTCCGGGCTTGCTGTTTATTTCCCTGAGTATCACATAATCCTTTGTATTGGTGTTCCCGTCCAAAGAAAGCCCTTCTATGACCCCTTCAACCAGTTTTACGCTTAAGGTCCCGGTCTCCGGGTCGGAAGAAGCATCGACTACCTTGGCAAGTATATACCCGGATTCGTGATATTTCTTCTCTAATGCCGATATATCCTCGCGCACTGTTCCGTAAGACAAAGGCAGTCCCGGTTTTGACCTGAATACAGACAATATCTCCGACGAAGAAAAGACCGTATTCCCTGATATTTCTATGCCGCGCAATACCGGGTTCTCAAAAACCTTGTACATAACGGCAATGCCTTTTTTGGCTTTTCCAAACTCGACCTTTACATCGCTGAAATATCCGAGCGCGTATATGGAGCGCAGATCGTTGTTCACTCCTGCGGCGGAAATGATATCCCCCGGTCTCAGCGAAACAGCCGAAAGGATCTCATCGTAAGCAACGAGATCGTTCCCTTTTATGGAGACGGATCCGACCGTTTCACCCGCAGGGATGACGCCAGAAGATGTCTGAGCAATAGCCGGGGAGTATAAGAACAAGAGCATAAACAAACAACAAAGAATACCGGATTTGATAGAGATCGATATGTTCGTCATGGCTTAATTTTACCTCATTCCCGATATTTTATCCATCATAAGCTCTTCAGAACGAATACTGCGACTGAACTGTCATCTTATAGTATGTGCTGTCAAGGTCCTGAAAAGTGACAGGTTCCCGGTAATACACCAGAGAATAATATTTGGTCGCCTTCCAAGTGATCTGATAGTTCAAAGAAAGGTTGCTGGCATAGCTGGCCTGTTCCAGGGCCTGTGCATAGCGTACCTGGATGAAAACATTGTCAAATATCCCCTTTACGAACCCCACGCCGAATTGGGGGGTATCGTTGACCGCATACTCTCCTCTTTTTGTCGGCAGAAGTTTTTCAAGGTCCCTTCCAAAATTGTAGTCAAGAGTAAAGCTCTCGAGCCCAAGCGCGTCCTCCACCCTGCTTGTGACCCCGCGCAAAAGATAGGATTGCAGTCTGGCATTCAGATAATCCACTATTATGGCATTCGCGTCTATCCCTTCCTGGCCGCCGTCTTTTGACACCCCAAGGCTGGACTTCAGGAAATCGGGGAGAAGCATCAGACGTATCTGGTTCTGATCATAAGAGGCTTCCACGGGTTCCGGAGGGCTCTTCGTAGCATCGAGCTTAAAGGCATAAAATGATGGTTCTATCATTCTTGCCTTGTCCTGAACAAAAGGCATTCCGGATATCCTGGTTATTATGACTGTTGTGTCCTTTTGCACTGTCGGGGACGGAGCAGAGCTGTCGGAAGGATTTCCCGCAACGGTCTTTGTATACGAAACTATCTCGCTTTTTGCCGTCAGTCTTATATATGGTATAGCAGAATACGGTTTTTCTCCGCCCTGAAAGACCGCTTCGTTCTTTATCACTGAGGACCTGTCAGATCCGAAGTATCTTTCCTGGTCGTACTCGCTTAGTATGTCGAATTCTCGGCTGAGTATGCTCAGGCTTCCGCTTTTTATCTCGACCTCTCCGTTCACTACGGGAGAAGCCATTGTCCCGCTCAGCAAAAGTTCTTCGCCAAAGATCTCGAGATTTATGTTCGCAAGGTCCATCGAAAGCGTCTGGCCTCCGCTCCCCTGCATAAGGCGCATGTTCTTTCCTATCGCGGCGGACACGTCGAATTCTATATTAGGTTTAGGAGCATCCTTATCACCGGCTTTCGGCAGGAATATGGCCCCGTCCTTCAGCGAGACCGAAGCTCTGATAAGCATATTCCCGTTCTCCCCTTTACCGCCCGGGAATATCAACGGGCCTTTGAGCCGGCAGCCAGAAAGAGAGAAGCCTCCCGAATATATGCCGGGGATATCAATATGTCCTGAGGTGTCCGCCACGGCAAGGTTCACGTCCGTCTTTTTTTTGGACGTAAAGGTCTCTGAAAAATCAAGGTGCCCTGCCAGAGAAAAAGGAAGAGGCCGTCCCAGGGTCCTGTCCCCGGACAGCACTCCCGAAAATTGCTTCACGGATACTTTGCTGCCTTCGAACAGGATATCTGAACTGAAGTTGTATAAGGTGGTCTTCAAGTGGTCTATATCGACCACCGCGTTCTTCAACGACAGGACGCCTATTATTTTCGGCCGTTCCAAGGTGCCAGAAGCTTTCAATCTGGCGTATCCCTTGCCTGAGTCCCATTTGACGCCTTTTACAAGCGATGCCAGCAAGCCGACATTATCGCCGTTCAGGTCAAGCGCCAGGGAGATCTCTTTCCCTTTCACGAACGGGATCACCCCTTCCATCGAAGCCGACTGATTCCCGGCGTTAATATCAAGTTTGTCTATGAACAGCTGTCCTTTTTGGTATTTCAAGTCAGCGCCGATCCGATCAAGATATATATCTCCGAAACCGGCTTGAGAGCCGGCAAATATACAATCCACTTTCGGATCTCTATAGGTGCCCGAGACGGAGGCATTAAGATCAATTACTCCTTCTACCGGAATGCCGAAGTTAAGAGCTCTATCCATGCCTTTTATATTGAAATCCTTGGCCTTGACCGAAATATCAACAGGACCCGCAAAATCGACAGATCCAGATACAAAAATATTGCCGGATGATTTTTTCACGGTCAGGCCTTCGAGTACAAGAGCACTGTTTTTCAAAATAACGGTACCCGAGATGGAGTCGAACGAATAGGAGGAGATCTTTCCTCTGGAAGAAATAAATGACGCCGAAGCTGTTATCCCCCGGCGGTCGCCGGAAAATTCAGCTCTTAAACCCAACGGAGCCTCGGCCTTCATACCCAGAACATATTCTGTGGTATCTCTGGCCTCTGCTTCGGAGGATACAGGCCGGATCGCTTGTTCCCATTGTTTCAGAAAACCGTTATTGATGTCCAATAACGAATATTCGCCTTCCGGGGATCTATACTTGTCCACCTTCGGGAATATAAGACGTCCGGATATTTTCTTGTCGGATATATCTTCGTGCTTCCCGAATTCTTCATAGGCCATCCTGGCCATAGAGAATAAAGAGCTTAAATCCCCTTTGTCGGTATATGCTCCGCCAGAATAGAGCGCACCGAACTTATCGAACGAAAGCTTCCCGTAGACGGAATATTTGTCATTCCCGTAGTTGAGCACCGCCGGGTCCGCCAGATAAAAGGTCCGGTCCTTATACCCCAGAGTACCGGACAGTCTGTCAAATCTTATGTTGTTATAGTTTATGTCATCAGCGACAAAATCAACCGAGACATCCGGGTTGTCCCATGTACCGGACAAATCGGCGTTGAAAGAGACCCGACCCAGGACCTTGGCATACCTTTGTATAAAAGGAGCAAATTCCGAAAGGACCACGTTCCCCTCACAAGAACCGGACAAACGACCGTCATCGGCCATTTCCCCGTAAGCGTTGAATCTTGAACCCGGGGTCTCAACATAGAAAGTCCTTAAGTGAAGAGCTCCGTCTTCCCATTGCGCCAGTAATCTTGCGCTCCTTATATCCTTCAATCCTACAGAAGCCCCGAATACGTTGGCTTCCACAGATATGTCCAGGGTTTTAACGGCTTCGGCAATATTCTGAGATTCCGAAAGATATCCTCCAACGGTAATGACAAGGTCCCCGTTCCCTGAAACTCCTTTTGCGCCTTCCGGAAGGATGTCATCTATTATTTTAAGATCGGCAAGGTCCAGATTCTTGCCGATCACGGTGAAGTCGGACTTCTTATTTATCCCTATGCTCCCTGAAAGCAGAAAACCTCCGGATTCAAGGACAACGGAAAAACCCTCCGAGAATAAGATCCCGCGGCTAAGCACTATCCTGCCCTGAGCCCGTCCGATCTTCTGGCTGCCTATCCTGCCTGACGATAAAAGAAGCACTCCGTCGGCCTCTATGTTCTTGAACGGATGTTTAAAGGTGTCTTCGTCAAGTTTTCCCGATATCCGTCCGTCAAAGCTGTCAATAACCCCATAAATCCCGCCGAACAGATCAGGATTACTGAAAGAAAACCCTCTTATCGATGCCCGCAGATCGAAGCTTTTGTCTTTTTTTGCATATCCTTTAGCCGAGAATTCTTTTTGTCCGGAAGATATCTTCATGGAATCTACGCTTATATCCCCGTCCTTTATGGATACTGCCGTGGACAAGACTTCTACAGCCTGTCCGAACAACCGGCCCTCGGAGAATTTGACCTTTCCTGATATGCCTATGTCAGACCCTTTCCCTTTTATGCTTACGATCCCTTCGGCGCGTCCCGAGATCCCCGGTATACCTGCGGAAAGAACCGCCATATCCGTACCGGAAAGCCCGAACTTACCGGAAAGTCCTGACCTTTCCCCGGAAAGATCGGCGGTAAAGCTCCCTGAAACATTCCCGGAACACAGAACAGCTTTGCTGATAGACAGAGAGAATTTTCTCTGCTCCAGAGAAAGCAGGACATCACCTTTAAAAGGCCTCTCATACAAGCTCCCGTTCTTGACATTGACGGAAGCTTTTAACTTCAATTCCGGAAGAGTTGAAACGAACAGGGTCAGGTCGGCCGGGCCCGACATTTGTATGTCTTTTGCAAAAGGAATGCCCAAATAGCTGTTCCATTTCTTCAAATCCAGGTCAGATGCCACTACCTTAAGGTCTGTCTTTGAACTCGGCAGATCAACGGACCCGTCAACCTTGAAAGTGCTTGCTTTTGAAGAAGCCGAAACCCTGAACAGAAGGCTGTTCTTCTTTGAAAAATTAACGGTCCCGTCTATCCTGTCCATAACGAGATCGAACTCCTCCTTAAGAGGAGCTCCGAAACCTTTTTTATCCACGAACAAAGCACGACCTTTGGAGATTGATATGCGCGCACGGAAGACCGGCGGAGGAGATCCGCCTGGCTCTCCTTGAGGAATAAGCTTTTCAAAACTCCACGAACCGTCCTTTTCATGTTCCACATACACATCCGGCTCATCCAAATGTATACGGGTAAGAGCCTGAAGTATGTCCTTGGCCAGAACGCCTCTCAGAGCGTTATAGCTGATCTTTGCTCTTTTTATCGACAGCATCTTCCCTTGTGATATTTTCTTGTCCTTAGCTACGGCCACATCTTCAAGGACCACCGAAGTTATAAGATTGCCGCTCACGGACCCTACGCGCACTTCCCGTCCAAGCGCCGAAGAAGCCTGTTTTTCGATCTCTTTTCTGATCAGAGGGTAGATGGGATTTTCCATTATAGGGAAGGAAAAAGCCGGTAGGACAGAGCCGATCAAAGCAAAGCAAGCTATAAGAGCGGAGAAAAAGTGCCTTCTATTCATTTCTTTAACAAAAATTATATCACCGCGGCCGCTCGGTTAAAAGGATTTTGTTGGCAGGCCATTCTTCGCAGGGATCACTGTAACGGCAGATTCCGCTGGTTCATCCGGCGCTCAAGCTCTTTCATTTTTGATTCAAGCGAGCGTATCTTCATGCGGTCATTCATTTTCTGGTAGAGGGCCACGGCTCCGGCCAGCAATATGCCGATACCGACCGATGACAGGATAACCACGGCAAGAGAGATCTCTTTTATGTGCCAGAATATAAGGCTTACGGAAACCGCGGATGCGTTCATGACGGCGAACAAAGCGACCATTATCAGAGCAGCCAGGACAACCACCATATTGAATATCATGTAAAAAGCCCCTCCTGTTGACCCGTATTATTCTTAGCCGCGAGCTTTTCCGGCAGCGGTATCCTTATGTGCTCGCAGGCGGACCTTGTGAGCAGACGCCCTTTAGGTGTGCGCTCAAGAAAACCTATCTGCATGAGGAACGGCTCGTACACGTCCTCTATGGTCCCGGGATCCTCGCTTATGGAAGCGGCTATGGTATCCAGCCCTACCGGACCGCCTCCGTATTTTTCGGCAATGCTGCGCAATATCCGCCTATCAACGTTATCAAGACCTTTTTCATCAACCTCAAGATGGGAAAGAGCGCTCAATGCCACATCTTTTGTTATCACACCGCCCGCTTTTACCTGACACCAGTCCCTGACCCTTCTGAGCAGTCTGTTGGCGATCCTCGGCGTCCCTCTGGACCTTTTCGCTATGCTTTCCGCTCCGGGATCGTCTATCTTCACGCCCAAGACTTCCGCTGACGCGATTATTATTTTCTTCAGGTCCTCTGTATCGTAAAAATCAAGGCGGCTGATAAGCCCGAACCTGTCGCGCAGAGGCCCTGTCAAAAGCCCGGCCCTTGTAGTAGCCCCGATGAGCGTAAATTTGGGAAGGTCTATCCTTATCGATCTGGCGCTGGGCCCCTTTCCTATGATTATGTCCAGCCCAAAGTCTTCCATCGCCGGATAAAGCACTTCTTCCACGACCTTGTTAAGCCTGTGTATCTCATCTATAAAAAGCACCTCGTGCTCTTTCAAATTGGTGAGTATCGCAGCCAGATCTCCGGGGCGCTCGATCGACGGCCCGGAAGTGACCTTTATCCCGGTCCCCATCTCATTGGCGATGATATAAGAAAGGGTCGTTTTCCCGAGCCCGGGAGGCCCGTACAAAAGTATATGCTCGAGTGCTTCCCCTCTTTTACGCGCGGCATCGATAAGTATCTTCACGCTCTCTTTTATGCGCGGCTGGCCTATATAGTTATCGAGCCTCTTGGGCCGGAGGCCGTTAAAAGAGGAGTCTTCCTCTTTCCTGTCAAAAGTGACTATCCTGTTATCTTCGTTTTGCATGCGCGCCCCTTCTCGTTGACGGATCCTTGGGTCTCGTATATCCGCTTATACTGCCAGTAGCTTTCAAGGACCTTTTTAACATATCCTCTGGTCTCTCTGTAAGGTATATTCTCGACGAACTCATCCACATCCGAAAACCCGTTCTTCTTCATCCAGCGTCTTACGTTGCCCGATCCGCCGTTGTAGGCCGCAAGCGCCAGATGCTTATCGCCCTTAAAGCTCCTAAGTTGCTGAGAAAGGTAGTAGGTGCCCATTCTAACATTAAGTTCGGGCTCGAAAAGACGGCTTGTGTTATAAGGCCTTATTCCCAGGTTCCTTGCTATGCCCCGGCCCGTGGACGGCATTATCTGTGTAAGCCCGTGGGCCATCGTGCGCGAAAGGCCCCTAGGATTGAAGCGGCTTTCTTCTCTTATGAGCGCATACATAAGACTAGGCTCTACACCGAATTGCTGGGAGTATTTTTCAACGTACTGACCGTACCATCTCGGATAAGAGACCGACATGGCCCCGCTTTTGTCCTCGCCAAGATCCCCGTTCGCCAGGCCGTCCCTCACTTCGATCTCTGCCAGCCGTATCGATCTTTGATAGTTCTTCTGCGCGGCAAGCACAGAAGCCATTCCTATGCGGGCACGGCGTTTTTCCTGCGCGGAAGATGCCTCTTCATAGAAAATCTCTGCTTCTTCAAAAGCAGGATCGTATATCCTGGCTTTCATGAGTTCGCAAAACTTTATCCAGTGCACGTTATCCGAAGCTGCGTAAGAAAAAGAAGCGACCGGGAGCCGGATATCGCCGAAGGCGGGCAGGTCCATATTGAGCCTCGCTGCCGCCCTGTACCCGTAATATGTGTTCGGGTAACGCGCCGCGGTCTTCTGGTAGATCTGCTCCGCCGCTTCTTTCATCCCCATTTTTTCTGCCGATTTTCCCTGCCAGAAAAGACAAGATGCCGTAACCGTTGAATCCGGGGCTTTTTCGAACGCTTCCCCGAAAGTGCTGTATGCCATGTCGTATTTGCCTCTTGAATAGTAAGAGAATCCCAGCTTCCAGCAGGCTTCAGCTACCGCGGAACCGCGGGAGAATTTTTTGATGATCGCGGAATAGAGCCCTTCCGCAAGGTCATCGTAACCGCTCTTGCTGTAATAGTCCGCAACCTTCAGCTGAGCCTCGGAAGCTAGTTCGCTCTCGGGGAAGAATTCCGCGATCCTCGTAAAATACGCAAAAGCGTCCGGAACGTTCCCGCGGTTGAAAAGCGCCTGCCCTTTGTAGTAAAGCGCTTCCGGAAAAATATTTTTGGCCGACTCAAATATTTGGGCAGCGCTGGCGGACATCCCGCTCTTGTAATAGCACATGCCAAGCTTGAGCAGGGCCTGGGGAGCCAGGCTGTCGGACGAATAGTTGTCCAAAAGCGCCTTATAGCTAGATGCTGCTGCCGCATAATCCTTTTTTTCGAAAAGCATCCCCGCCCTTGCGAACAGCTCCTGCGCAGTAGCTTTCCTTCTGGAGAGCCCCATATCATGTAAACGCTTCTGCGAAGCCTTAACATGCGGGCTCAGCGGATGATATATCTCAACCTGAGAATATCTTTCAGCGGCTTCTTCCGGAAGCCCGGCTTTTTCGTAACAAAGCCCGGCCCTGTACCTGGCATAATCTTTATAAGAATCGGACAAGCCGTATTTAACCGCTTGGTCATAATAAAACGCGGCTTTTTTCGGGTCCGATGAATTGAACTTCATCTCGGCTATGCGCACATACGCTCTGCCCGTCAGCACGCTGCGAGGAAAAACCTCTGTCAGCTTGAGATATTCGGCTTCCGCGGTATCGTATAAATGCGAACCGTCGTACAGCGAAGCTATTTTATACTGGGCGTAGTCATTGAGCGGATACGACGGATCGGAAGAAAGAGCGCGCAGCATGACCACCGCATCTTTCGTAAAGCCGACTTTTACAAGATGCAGGGCGTCGGCATAGCTGTTGGAAGCGTGGGCCGCAGAAAAAGACGCCAGAATGAGACAGCAGATCATCGCGAGCTTTTTCATTTTAAAAATTTTAGCACCTTTGGCAAGCTTTTTCGAGGGTTATTTCAGCAGTTCTGCCGCTTCTGTATCGGGGCGTATTTTAGCATAAGGCTTTTTGTCATCATCGGGGAGAACATTATGTCTATGACAGTGTCCTCTCCGGCTGGTTCTATTTTAACAACCTCTCCCGTACCCCATTTCGGGTGGGTTATCACATCGCCTATAGCGTAAATATTCTCTATATCAGAAGAAACAGTGAAATTCTCGCGCTCGCTTTGCGGATCTCCGCCGGTGCGGTCTTTTTCGATGATATTATCGGGGATCTCTTCCATAAACCGGGAAGGGCCGTTGCACCAGGTCTCTCCGAAAAGCATCCTTTCCTGGGCCTGGGTCATATAGAGCTTTTCTTTGGCTCTCGTTATACCCACATAACAAAGCCGGCGCTCTTCTTCGAGTTCTTTCGGCTCGAACATGGACCTGTAATGAGGGAATATTCCTTCTTCCATCCCGGTCATGAAAACGACCGGGAATTCCAGCCCTTTAGCGGCGTGGAATGTCATCATTGTTATGAACGGCTTTGAGAAATCGGTGGTATCCTGGTCCGTAACAAGCGCCATTTGCATCAAAAATGCCCCCAACGAAGTGTCTTCGGAATTTTTCTCGAACTCTATCACTACCGAAAGGAACTCTTTCACGTTCTCGGCCCTTGAAAGGGATTCTTCCGTGCCTTCCAGCTCCAGGTTCCTCACGAGCCCCGATTCTTCTATGGCCATTTCCACCATTTTGGAGGCCGGATTGCTCTCGGATTCGGCCTTAAGTTTCTTTATCTTTGCCAGGAAGTCCGGAAGGGCTTTTTTTGCTTTCGGCGGCAGCTGCGTTTTTTCAAGGGCCTCAAATATATTAAGCCCGGAATCGGATGAATATTCTTCTATTCTCTTGAGAGCCGTTTTCCCTATCCCTTCCACCATAAAACCGACAGTCCTGAAAAGGCTTAATTTGTCCGCCGGGTTGAATATCACTTTCAGAAAAGCCAGAAGGTCCTTTATCTCTTTCCTCTCATAGAACCTGAAGCCGCTGAATATCCTGTAAGGCAACCCGTTCTGCAGAAAGACCTCTTCGATTACCCGGGTCTGGGCGTTGGTGCGGTACAGGACAGCCATATCGCTCAACGGCCTTAAAGCGGAAAGTTTTTTTATTTCCCCGGCTATGAACCTGGCTTCATCCCTTTCATCCGCCGCGAAATAATTCGTTATCATCTCTCCGTTCGCGCCTTTTGTCCACAACTGTTTCTGTTTTCTGCCGGCGTTATTTGAAATTACATTGTTGGCGGCTTCCAGGATATTTTTGGTAGATCTGTAATTTTCCTCCAGCTTGAATATCTTAGCGTTAGGGTAATCATCTTCGAACTCGAGTATGTTCCGTATGTCGGCGCCCCTGAAACCGTATATGCTCTGGTCGTCATCCCCTACCACGCAGATATTCCCGTGTTTCCCGGACAACAAATGGGCGATCATGTACTGGGCATGGTTAGTGTCCTGGTATTCGTCTATGTTTATGTACCTGAACCTGTGCTGGTAATGCTCCCTTACCGACTGGAATTTCTGAAGAAGTTCCACGGTAAGCATGAGCATATCGTCAAAATCTATGGCGTTGTTCTTCCTCAGCTTTTCCTGATACAGCTTGTAACAGGCGCTGACCTTCTCTCCCCAAAAGTCGGCCGATTTTTGTTCATACTCATCAGGGCCTATGAGATCGTTCTTGGCTTTGCCAATCGAATCAAGTATGGCCGCGGGCTTATATCTTTTTTCGTCGTAATCCAGTTCTTTTATCACCTCTTTGATGAGGGTCTTCTGGTCGTCGCTGTCGTATATAACGTAATTAGTGTCCCAACCGAGCTTGTCTATATGTTTGCGCAATAGCCTTCCGCATATTGAATGGAAAGTCCCGACCCACATCTCCCTGGCAGGTATCCCGACAAGTTTTTTCAATCGGTGCTTTAATTCGTCGGCAGCCTTGTTGGTGAACGTGACCGCGAGTATTTCGTGCGGCGGGACGTTCTTTTCTTTTATAAGGTATGCGATCCTGTGCGTGAGCACGCGGGTCTTGCCGGAGCCCGCTCCCGCGATTATCAAAACCGGACCGTCGGTGCAAAGCACCGCCTCTTTTTGTTTGTCGTTGAGTGACTTTAAAATGGCCATGAGGACTTAAATTATAACATGCTTGTTTTTGACAATTCGGCCTGCTGTTCTATAATTATGCAATAAGGAGGCTTAAACTATGAATTTGCAGCCGTTATCGATCATTCTGGAAGCTGTGGTCGTACTGATAGGCCTGATGCTCGCGGTAAAAAAGAAAAAAAGCTACGGCTGGTGTATTGCGCTTACGTTTGGCATATACATATATTATGACCTGGCGAATTATCTCGGCCTGGGCGTGTCAAAAGGCGTGTTGTCCGCGTTGTTTTTCATTGCCTCGGTCTCGATTTTATGGGCGGCATTGGATCTCTACCGTAAAGCATGAAAAAACGTCTCGACCAGG
>CALFCX010000146.1 GCA_937950635.1 uncultured bacterium | reverse complement strand
GACCACCGAGATCTACACTCTTTCCCTACACGACGCTCTTCCGATCTGGTCAATGCATCCGTAGGCGGACAACCGGACCCTTCACCTTCAAAGAACCTCACCGAAATAGAAGAGAACATCCTTGAAGCATGTGCTTCTTCCGGTGCGGACAGATTGCTGGGGAATCTTTCGGCAAAAGCAGAAGTAAAGTATCTTAACTCGCCTAACCTGTATTTTGACCAAAGCATGGATGAATCGGCGGTGCTTGTCCTGGGCAGATCACAGATAAATTTCGGCAGGTACAGCGGTTATATGTTCTTGATAGCGCCTATGACAACCGCCCAAGCCATGCTGGCAAGACCAAAAAGGGCGATTCCTTTACGCGATATCAACAGGGTCCCTCCGGTAATAGCCGAAAAGATCGTTATGCCGGTAAGATCCGTATTGGGGACCACTATGATATCGGCAAAAGAGCTTTACGAGCTTGAAAAAGGGGATGTTATCGTTCTGGATTCTCCGATAAACAACCTGCTGCAGATCTCTATAGGCAAAGACTTGCATATTATGGGGCAACCTGGTATAAAGGATGATAGATTGTGCGTCCAAATATTGAAAAGCGGATCCGGAAGAGTGGAAAGGATCAAGCTTTCTCCGCTCGATCCGGAAAAAAAAGAAGGTTCGGTATCTGACCCAGAAAAAGAACCGGAGTTCCCAAAAGAGGAGGTATGAGTTTTGGGAGAAAACGAAAATTATGAGGTCGACAGGATAAGGTTCACCGAACTGGACGATTCCGCCACAGGGCCAAAGATAGACAAAAAATTGCTCGCGGACATCCCCATAGAAGCCATGGTCGAGCTCGGCAGGACAAAACTTACTCTGAGAGAGATAATGGATCTGGCTGAAGGGTCCATAATAAGCCTGGACAAATTCGCCGGAGAGCCTTTGGAAGTAAAAGTCGGCGGACAGACCGTTGCTATCGGAGAGGTCATAGCCGTCGACGATTGCTACGGGATAAGGATATCCGAGGTGAAAATAAAATGAAGAAATTTTCCCCTCTGATTGCAGCGCTTCTTCCATGTTCCGTTTCTTTTGCCGCAGATCCCGAGTTTTTTTTTAGCCAAGAGGCCGGGACCGCGGCATCAACAATGTCCACGGCTGCTGTTTCGATAGGATACGTCGTCCAATTGCTTTTTTCTTTGGCCGTAGTATTCGGTTTCCTGTATATAACCACGAAATATCTCCTTCCAAAACTAAAGACATCCAATAAAAGCGAACATATAATCCTTGCCGACAGGCTGGTAGTGGAGCCGCAGGTGACGCTTTACATAATCAAGGCGGCGAATAATTCTTGGCTTATCTCTGTAAGCAACAAATCCGTAACGGTCATAGACAAATTCCAAGAGGGAACTTTTTAGCCTGAAATGAAAAGAAAATTCGCGCTGCTCGTGGCATTTTTTGCCGTTTCAGGACTATCCCTTGCTCAAACAAGGGCTCCTATAGGCTCCACGATAGATTTCGGCACGGCCCTGGGCCCGGAACAGCTCAGCAACAGCATGCAGCTGCTCCTGTCGATATCTTTAATAACTCTTGTGCCTTTCTTTCTGATATCGGTCACATCCTTCTTAAGGACCGTAGTTGTGCTCAGCATGATAAGAACAGCCGTCGGCACGCAGCAAACCCCGCCCAACGCCGTCATAATCGGTTTGTCCATATTCATGACGATCTTCGTGATGACGCCTGTATGGCAGGAGATCAACACAAAAGCCATTGAACCGTACAACCAGAAGAAAATATCCCAGGCAAAAGCTTTCGAGCTGGGAGCAGAACCTTTGAGAAGGTTCATGTTCAGACAGACCAGGGAGGCCGATCTCAGGCTTTTCATACAGTTCTCAAGGATAAAAGCTCCGACAAGGTTCGAGGAGGTCCCGACCTATGTTCTCATCCCGGCTTTTATGATAAGCGAACTAAAAACAGCTTTCCAGATAGGCTTTCTGATATTCATACCGTTCATAGTCATAGACCTGGTGGTCGCTAACGTTCTGTTATCGCTGGGCATGTTCATGTTGTCGCCTGTCATGGTATCCCTGCCCTTTAAGATCCTTCTTTTCGTGCTGTCCGACGGCTGGAACCTTATATGCCGCGGACTTATGATGAGTTTTAGGTAAAAATGTCACAGGATTTTGCGACACAAATAGTTTACAGCGGCGTAATGACGGTATTGATGCTGGCCCTGCCGATAGTGGGGCTCGGTCTGCTCGTCGGTTTCGTAATAAGTTTATTCCAGGCCGTAACACAAATACAGGAACAGACCCTTACCTTTGTCCCGAAAATGATAGTGGTAATGGGAGCCATAGCATTCCTATCGCCGTGGATGGCTGCCATATTGGTCGATTTTATAACAACCCTGTGGAATAATATACCCAACATGGTGAGATGAAGCCATGGTCCTTACGCTTCCTCAAATACAGGTCTTCCTGCTCATATTCGCCAGGGTGGTGGGGATATTCATACAAGCCCCAGTTTACAGCGCTCGTACGTTCCCTACCCTGGGAAAAACAGCTCTCGCCGTTTGGATATCTGCTGCCATGTGGTTCTCGGCGCCGGTAGAAGCCCTCCCGCCGAACATGCCGGTCTTCGTATTTATGCTGATGAGTGAATTCATGATAGGCTTCGTGATCGGCTTCGTCTGCAATGCACTATTCGAAGCCCTTCAATCCGCAGGAAATCTTATAGACCTGCAAATGGGCACAAGCATAGCAAGCGCCATGGACCCCAATACCGGAGCCATGTCATCCATGGTAGGGCGTCTCGCTTTTTTCATGGGGCTTGTCGTTTTTCTTATACTCAACGGACATCACATGATATTGGCGGGAGTTCACCACAGCTTCAGCGTCATACCGATAGGCCATACTATCCATTTCTCGGCAGGCTTGGCACTTCAGGTGGTCGAAGCGGTCTCATCTCTTTTCCTTATTGCCCTGCAGCTCGCGGTGCCGGCCCTCTTGATAATATTCTTGTCGGACTTCTCTTTCGGGATAGTGTCCAGGGTAGCTCCGCAGGTAAACGTGTTCATGCTAGGGTTCCAGGTAAAGCCTTCGCTCGGAATGCTTGCGCTCTTGTTCAGTGTGCCGCTTATAACAAGCCATGTCGGAACATTGATTAATCAGATGGTTCAAGAGATAATAAAGGTATTGGCCAATATAAGATAGGATCAGGGGTGTTTTCAGATGGGAGAACAAGCCGGGGATAAGACCGAGGAACCTACACCTCATCGGCTTAAAGAAGCCCGTGAAAAAGGACAGGTAGTAAAAAGCAAAGAAGTGACCACGGCTTTTTTGCTTATGCTCTCATATGTCGTACTGAGGTTCGTAGGAGGGACTATTTGGACGGAACTTTCCGGAATGGTCAGGGCCATATACGATCTTATACCAAACATCTCCGATTTCGGCTACGGATTCGTGGCGGCCGCCCTTATGATAGCCTTAAGAGCCTTCGCCTTGATACTGGCACCTTTGTTCGGGGCGGTATTCATCGCAGCCGTTCTCATAGAAGGCCTGCAAACACAGGGAGCAGCTTCGGTAGACCCTCTTTCGCCTAAACTCGAGCGAATAAACCCTATAGAAGGCTTTAAAAGGATGTTCGGACTTCAGGGTTTGTTCGAATTGGTCAAATCTCTTCTTAAGATAGCCGTAGTGTTCTGGATAGCCTGGTCTACCGCCAGCAAGGACCTGCCATTTGTCATAGGTTTGATAAACGCCCACCCCTGGGAAGCCATGGCCGTGGGCGGATCGATAGCTTTCAATGTGGCGATCAGGGTGTCCCTTTTCTATATATTCGTGGCGATCCTGGATTATATGTACAGAAGATGGGAATTCATGAAGAACATGCGAATGACCAAACAGGAGATAAAAGAGGAATACAAACGCCTCGAGGGGGACCCTCACGTCAAACAAAGGATGCGGGACCTTCAAAGAGCCATGGCTAACAACAGGATGATGTCATCCGTTCCGCAGGCCGATGTGGTCGTAACCAATCCGATACACCTTGCGGTCGCTATATCATATCAGGCGCAAAAAATGAAAGCCCCCAAGCTTCTAGCAAAAGGGCGTTTCGAGCTCGCCGAACAGATAAAAATGATAGCGGAGAACAATCAGGTCCCTATTGTCGAGAATGAAGAGCTGGCAAGGGCTATCTATCGTTCGGTAAAGGTCGGCGAAGAAATCCCCAACGAGCTCTATCAGGCAGTTGCGGAAATCCTCGCTTTCGTGTATAAGTTAAAAAAAGACCGCGTCAAACGGCGGAATGAATGGCTCGGTCCCTTAAAAGGTTTGAGGAACGATATACAACCATCCGTTAGGAGATAAAAAGTGCCTGAATCCGGCGGTCTGAAGTTATTTAAAGACCTTTTTTCCGTTAATGACCTGATATTCGCCGGTCTGCTGGTCATAGTTATCACCCTGATAATAGTTCCTCTCCCGCCCATCATCATGGACATCCTCATAGCGGGAAATATCGCGATATCCCTCATTGTTCTGCTTGTCTCGATGTTCCTGAAAGAACCTTTGGATTTCGCGGCGTTCCCTTCGATGCTACTTTTCGTAACGCTTTACAGGGTATCCATAAACATAGCCGCATCAAGGCTGATACTGCTCAACGCATATGCCGGCGAGGTGGTGGCATCTTTCGGCAATTTCGTTGTCGCCGGCAATTACATAGTCGGCGGCATAGTTTATATAATAATCACTTTGGTGCAGTTCATAGTCATCACAAAAGGTTCGGAGCGGGTCGCTGAAGTGGCGGCCAGGTTCACATTGGACGCCATGCCGGGAAAACAGATGTCAATCGATGCCGACCTGAACGCCGGACTGATAGACGCAAACGAAGCCAAGAACCGCAGAAAAAAAATAGAAAAAGAGTCTTCATTCTTCGGGGCCATGGACGGTTCAAACAAGTTCGTAAGAGGCGATTCAATAGCGTCCATAATCATTACCATCGTCAACCTTATAGGCGGAATACTGGTAGGGTGGCTTCAGAGGGGCCTGGACGTTATGCAGGCGATACAGACCTTCGCCCTGCTCACGATAGGATACGGTCTTGTCATACAGATCCCCGCGCTTTTGGTGTCCATAGCGACGGGCATGGTCATAACAAAAGCCGCCACCGAAGAAAGCATCGGCACGGACATAGGAAAAGAGCTCTTTGCCCAGCCCAGAGCTTTCGCTTTTGTCGCGATCATGCTGGCAGCTTTTGCCCTTGTCCCGGGGCTCCCTACCCTGCCGTTCATGACCATAGCGCTGGGGGCCGGAATGATGACCATATTCGTTCTAAGGTCCCAGCTTAAAAAAGAAGAGGTCGCAATGGTATCCGAAGAATCCACTCAAAAGGACGCGTTAAAAAAACCGGAAAGCATAATATCCACGCTAGGGCTCGATCCTCTGAGCCTTAAGACCGGCAGGAACCTTATCCCCATGATAGATCCGGCCAAAAAAGGCCCGCTTCTAGAAAAGATAACTCTGATCAGGTACCACATAGGACAGGAACTCGGTTTTGTTATTCCGGGGGTCAGAGTTATGGACGATCTGAGCCTCCCTCCAAACCAATACGTCATAGAGATCAGGGGCACCAAGGTTGCGACGGGAGAAGTGCTGGCAGACCATATAAAAGTGGATATGGCCGCCGAAGAACTTAAAGCAAAAGGCGTTTCCGGAATAGAAGGAAAGAACCCGGTGGATAACGATATCATCACCTGGGTCCCCGAGGCCGACAAGCCGAAACTGGAACAATTGGGTATCCCTTCCACGGATGCCGTCGACGTCATAGGAGATCATTTCCGAGAGACCGTGAAACGTTACGCGGACGAGATAATCACCAGGCAGAACGTACAGGCTCTGGTGGAACTGGTAAAAAATACCAACGCCGCAATAGTAAGGGAACTTATACCGGATATGCTGTCCCTGGGCCAGGTACACAAAGTACTCCAGCTGCTTGTAAGAGAACGGGTTTCAATAAGGGACCTGTCCACCATAATGGAGAGGCTTGCGGACTATGCGCATTTAAGCAGGGACATCAATATCCTCGCGGAATACGTGAGGCAATCTCTTGCCAGGCAGATATGTGAAAGCTATACCAGCAAGGACGATGTGATCACCGTGATCACTATAGATCCAAATCTGGAAGAGACAATGATAGGGGCCGTTCATCAATCGGAATACGGCTCGTTCCTTGCGCTTGATCCAAGTATAGGGGAAAGGATACTCGGACAGATAGCGGCACAGATCCCTTCGTTCAAGAAAATGAAGCTTCCTCCGGTGATCCTATGTTCCCCAAGGCTCCGGCCGCACCTGAAAAGGTTCATCGAAAGGAGCTTCCCGGATACGGCCGTGCTGTCATATAATGAGATAGTCCCTCAGGTAAAAGTCCAGTCCATAGGCATGGTATCATTGGACTAATAAAATGGAACAAAGAAAAGACATCCATCCTCCCATAAGCGATCCCGTAAGGGACGCTTTTTTAAGAAGCTCGCTGGTAACAAACAAACTTTCGTTCGAAAAGGACAGGATAAAGCCCGAGGACAGGAAAGATACCGAAAGCCCTGACAAGCCCTCTCAGTTCAGACAGGCGCTTGGGACCGTACTCCACCCTAACCTTCCGGCAAAGGACCTTATAGCCACGATAGTAAGGACCGCGCTGGAAGTGCAGCTGGGCAAATCCTTTACTTTGAACAAAGGTTTTGATAAAATGGTTGAGAAGATATCTGCCGCAATAATGGCCGACCCGCCGCTCAGGCGCCAGGCGCTTGCGACAGTAAGCTTGATCCTAGAAAATAAAAGCGTGCATATCGGAAACATAAATAATGGGTGAATCCGGCAGGATCTCTTCTTTAAATTCCAAGGTAAAAGTAACAGGTACTCTCACAAGTGGTGCCGTAAAAGGGGTTCCCCCGGCTTTCCAAAGGTTCTACAAGTTCACCAAGGATATGGCCATGAAATTCTGCCGGCATCTGCAGAAAGACCGTTCTGACGAGCTGGTGGACGCCGTGATCAAGGAGATGAAAAATGTCTGACCGGGATACCGAAGATAAGATAGTTTTTATCCTTCGCAAGCACTTCATGAAATACTCGGACGAAGTGCTCCAAAAATATAAGAACCAGATCGATGCCACGGTAAAATGGTATATCAACAATCTTCCAAGCGCCGTGGCTGCAAGAGAAGCCGAAGACCTCACCTCAGAGGCTAAAATGGCCTTTGTGGACGCTTTAAAAAGCTGGGACCCGCGCAAAGGGGACCTTTGGCCGTATGTCAGCATCAGGCTCAAAGGCTCGATGCAGGATTATTTGCGCAAAAGAGGCACGGACCCTGTCACGGGCATATACGAATGGGTAACACAGGCGGCGAACGTATATCTCGCCTTCAACAAAGAGGTCGCGGTAACAGAGACCACAGAACTGGCCACTCAAATAGACAGCGCGATGAAAGATCTTGACGAGAATGAACGTAAAGTGATCATAGGATATTATCAGGATGACAAAACATTCAAAGAGATCGGCCGCGATATAGGGCTTTCCGAATCCCAGACCAGCAGGATATGCAAGACCGCTACACAAAAGCTGAAAAAGCTCCTGTTCAAAGAATAACTCTCTTTTTTGTTGTAAAATATATATATGCCCTTCAACAAGCTCAGGACAGTTATTTAAGCATTGAGCGAGTCTGAGCCTGTCGAAGACGAGTCGAGATGCGGGCGTAGTTCAGCGGTAGAATGTCTGCTTCCCAAGCAGAAGGTCGTGAGTTCGAATCTCATCGCCCGCTTGTTAAATGCGCGTTTAGCTCAGTTGGTTAGAGTACTTGCTTGACAGGCAAGGGGTCACTGGTTCGAACCCAGTAACGCGCATTGAACGAAGTGAAATGCGCCGCCACCGCAAACGCGGGGGCGTTTTGCATAAGCAAAAAGGTTGCTGGGAGAGAAAGGCGGCTTTCCGCCGAGCAGATGCGAGGAGAAGCGAGCGACACTCCCTGCCCAGGCGGGGATGAGCGAGCGGAAGGAAAGACGCCATGGCCCGTAGCCCCCGCCCAAAGCGGGGCGGAGGCCGAACCCAGTAACGCGCACCATTCTTCTCCGGGGCGACGTACCCAAGTGGTAAGGGAGCGGTCTGCAAAACCGTTATTCGCCAGTTCGAATCTGGCCGTCGCCTTTTTACATATTATTGAAACTCCCCCCATTATTCTTCGATAAATAAACAAGACACGCCATGCCAAATATCACAGCAACACGCCTGCCGGCAGCAAGACGAACATCCACCGGGATCAGGACCTTCAGAGATCCTGGCGCGGTTGAGCCTTTGTATGACAGGATGCTGCGGATCGGTTATTTCGAAATTCCGGAAGCCCGGTCTTTAAGCGATGCTTTGAGATCTTTACGCGGGGATAATAATGCTCCCGGAAGTTCCGCAAGATTTTATTCTCCAGCCAAGAATGTCATCAGCCAATTGAGCCTTCCTGCAGTCAGCACTTATCCGGCAGAATTCTCGCTTACCAGGCTCAGAAACAGTGAAGAATGGATCTTAAGGAAGGGGTCCAGGAATGAAGTGCTGTTCTGGCCGTCACGCAGGCATGATCATATAGGTGTATTTGACCTGGCGCTGCATAATCACGACGAAGACTGGGCCCTGCCCTCTCCCACCGACCTAAAGACCATGGTTTATACGCGAAACCTAGGCATAAGATATGCGCTCATAGGGCAAAAAGGACTTACGGCTTACACGGGACTGCCATCGCTCAACTCAACCGGGTTTTATAGATTTCTAAAGGAAGAAACCGCACATCCCGCTGCGGAAGCCAATAATTGTGGGCCCCTGGAAGTTAAAAGGCGGCTGATAGACAAAATGCTTCTCTTTGGATGGATCGGGATAGAGCACATTCATTATTCCGACACGGAAAAAATTAGACATATTTTTGATCAGGAATAGGGATCTAGCTCAACTCATCCTTTATTCAGCTCTTCCACCGTCATCTTCGCCACGGCATAAGTGTCCGGATCAAGCAATGAAGCAAGATTCATCGGAAGAGAGTATACAGGCTTCCCCCAAAAACGGGGTTTTGATAAAACGATCTTGACAAACTTCAGCTCTCCCCTATCCATTGCGGTCAGCGTAGGTTCATCAAAGCTGTCAACATCAGCTATACGAACTATTCTGCCGTCAGGTTGAACGATAAGCGGAATAGTAGATGTTCTCCCTGCTTTACAGCTGGATCCAACATGATCCAACAGCATTTTCCTGTTATGCTCCACCACATAAGTTCTGTTCACCCGTTCTATCGTTCTCAAAATGATATCCCGTATATTTTCCGGCATATTGGAAGGAAGTGTGCAGAAAAACCTGGGTTGTCCCGGTTTTCTGCTGACAGACACTTCTGATATCTCTATCTTGTACAAAAGTCCCTGCATCAGCATCTCTGTAAGTTCATAGGAAAGGTGCCGCTCGTTGCCGAAAGCGACCAGGGTCCCGTCCTGCGCCGCGAATGCATTTGTTTCCACATCGGATCTGTCCAGGGCAACTATTGTTTCATCTGCCGTACCTCTGTCGTAGAGCCCTCCCCTGTTAAAAAGCTCGGCATTTGTCCTTACTATCTCATCAGCCGGTCTTTTTGGCCCCTGAGGCAGAGGATCTTTGTGCACATAGAACTCTATCGGAAGCCTGCCGGTCGTTGCATGAGAGGCGCCTGACGCGTCCAAGAAATGCAGTTCTCCGTAATGCAGCAAAGCATATCCTACCGGGTCCAAAGCTCCGAATATCACATGATGATTCCGGGCTATTTCCCGATGCCAGCTCCGGTTTTTCGGTTTCGTGTGTGCTACAAGCAAAGCGGCATCCGGCTGGTCCATATCCGAAAGGAATCTTTGCACATCCGACATATCATAGCTTAAGCTCGGGTCTTCCACGCACTCGAACCTGCCCCATACGATATCTCTAACTATAGGATCGGTCTCATTGGCGGGACTTGCATTGATCAGCTGTTCCATCGTAAAAGGCCGCCTGACAGGTCCGCCGTGAGCGGTCACGACCCCGTTCGCGGCCGACACCATAGGAAGCCCTGAGATCAACTCCTGGAACCTTCTCACGTAATCATCGCCATACAGATCCTGCAAATGTATGCTCATAATGACCCCCGGGAATATGAGACCGGCAGAGGTCTGTAGCATAGCTCTCATTGAGAAACTGTCGTGATTCCCGGCATAATAGTAAAAATTATCCGGACACATTATCTTCAGGTCCATTATCTGCTGCATCATCACTACAGAAGAGTCCATCTCCGTGTTGCCGTCTTCGCGATGTACGGCATCGCCGAGTATATTAAGGACAAGCTGACCGTTCCTAAGGCGTTCGTAAGTGCTGCCGGAATTGAGGATCCTGTTGAGATTGTCCACTCTTGCATGAAGGTCCCCGACATAAGCTATGGGGATATCTTCCGGGACTTTCCTTAAGTCGACAAAGCCTCCTGCCTGGAATTTGCCCCTTACTGATGTGTTCAAATAACGTTCAAGCTGCCTGAAAGCAGCCTTTCTGGGAAGCGGCGTCATCGGAATGGTCCCGCCTGCAGGAACCCGCGGAGTTATAGAAAAAACCATCTGGATCCTCCGTTCCTTTTCCAGGGATTCTTGATTTTCGGACGTTTTCACCCCTTACAGATATATATCGTCGTTTTTTGATGGGTATTTCAGGCGGGAAGATCAGAATTTCAGATCATTTAGTTAAAGATGTGCTTTGAACATACAATGTCTGTGTGGGGAAAGCAAATTCTATGCCGCGCTTCGAGAATTCTTCGCTTATGGCGAAATTTATCTCCTGCTGTATGTCCATATACTTATTATAGTCGGGGCTGTTGACATAATAAACCACTTCATAGACCAGGCTGAAATCCCCATAAGAAAAGAAATGTGCCCGGTCAAAATCCGCGTCCGCAGTATTCTTTATTATGTTCGCTATGACTAAAGGGATCTCCTTAAGCTTATCCAAAGGCGTCTGGTATACTACCCCCAGCCTGAACACGACCCTGCGTCTGTCCATCCTTTTGTAATTGCGCACCCGCGAATTGGTGAGATCGGTATTTGAGAATATTATCTGTTCTCCTCCAAGACTGCGCAGGCGGGTGGTCTTTATCCCTACATATTCCACGCTCCCCATAAAATCACCTATTATTATAAAATCCCCTACTTCAAAAGGACGGTCAAAAAAGATCGCAAAATAACTGAACAGGTCGCTTAGAACGGCCTGAGCGGCAAGCGCGACCGCTACGCCCCCGATCCCGAGCCCGGCGATCACGGCCGAGACCTTGAATCCCAGATTATCCAAAAGAAAAGTCAGGCCAAGTCCCCAGATGACCGTTTTGATAACGACCAAGATGCCTTTAAGGCTCTTTTCCCTGCTTTCATCATTCTGTTTCTTGATCCAGGCCTGCAGAAGATAATCTATGAAAGACACAAGGAAATTCAGCAAGAATACGGTTAAAAAAAGTGTCCAAAGAACATCTGCGCCGCGCCTGACCCCTGAGCTTAAGTTCAGATATCCGAGACTAAGGTAAAAAACATAGGAATATGCCAGTGGAAGAAAAACCTTCTCAGTACCGCGAACAAGAAAATCATCTATTGTGGCGGAGGTCTTTTTGGCCCATGCCTTTATGCGAATGAGCACGAAAACCGAGAAAAGCTTAATGAATGAAATGCCGACAGCTACAAATATCAGGAATACCAAATAGTCAAAAAGCGCATTACCGAAGAAAATGAGTTCTAATATATTTTGCATGTTAGGCCCTCCGGAAAGATATACAGGACTACAGGTTATTTTCTGTTGAACCTTAATCCGCGGAAATTTTTTAGCCGCGCCGTTTGAAGCTGCATTATTTCCCTGTTCAATGCCATGCGGCGCTTGGGATCTTTTGTGGTCCTGATCTCCTGACGCAATTGCTTTATTCTGGCCGGGTCAACGCTTGACGCGTTCTCGGACGCCCTAAAACGACGAGTTTGTTTCGTCTGCGAAACCGCCGGCAAGGCCAAAAACACGACAATACAAAGAACCGCAAACGCTCTAGTGATTTTTTTCATTATTCCGCTTCCTTTCGCACAAACATTTATTAATGCATAATACAACAAGCGAATGCTTTATTCAAGGCGCAGGGACCATGAGTTGAGCATATGATATAATTTGTTTGGTATCAAAAAAATATTAGAAAGGAAAATGACAAATGACCGGATATCTTTGGCTCCCTGCCGTAGGTTTGGGTGGAATGCTGTTCGCTCTGCTCTCGTACATATGGATAATAAAGAACGATGAGGGCAACGCAAAAATGAAAGAGCTCTCAAAGGAGATCCATGACGGAGCAATGGTGTTCCTTAGGAGAGAATACCAGATAATACTGGTGTTCGTAGCTGTCGTGTTCGCGGTCATAAGCTATTTTATATCCTTATATACGGGTTTTGCCTATGTTTTCGGGGCATTATGCTCCATGCTCGCCGGCTTTTTCGGAATGAAAGCGGCTACGCGCAGCAATGCCCGCACATCCCAGGCGGCAGCCACAAAAGGCGTGTCAAAAGCTCTGAGCGTGGCGTTTATAGGCGGTTCCGTTATGGGAATATCGGTCGCGGCCCTTGGGGTCGTGGGAATAGGCATTGTATTCTTCTTCACCCGTGATCCCATGATAATCAACGGGTTTGCCTTGGGTGCTTCATCGATAGCTCTTTTTGCCCGCGTCGGCGGAGGGATCTACACAAAGTCGGCTGATGTCGGCAGTGATCTTGTAGGAAAAGTTGAGGCAGGCATCCCCGAAGATGATCCGCGCAATCCGGGCGTAATTGCCGATAACGTGGGCGATTGCGTCGGCGATACGGCCGGTATGGGCGCAGATCTTTTTGAGTCATATGTGGGCTCCGTAATAGCAGCCATCGCCATCGGCGCAGCGCTCGCAAGCCCCATGAAATGGATATCCCTTCCGATAGTTCTTATAACTCTCGGTCTTATAGCCTCTCTGGTAGGTGTTTTCTCTATCAATTTCTTCAATAGAATAAACCCTCAGTCCGCTCTTCGCTATTCAACTTATGTGAGCGGAGTGATATTCATAGCAGCCGCCTATTTCGCCTGCATGAATATAATGGGGACACTCAATCAGTTCTGGGCCGTTATTATAGGCCTGGCGGCAGGCATATTGATAGGGGTTGAAAGCGAGTATTTCACATCTGGAAGCCCGATAAAAGAGATCGCAAAAAGCAGTCAATCCGTACCGGCCACGACAGTCATATCCGGGCTTGCCGTAGGTTTCGAAAGCACGATACTTCCGATACTTACTATAGCCGTCGCGATACTAGGAGCATTCTTCTTTTCAGGGGTTTACGGCATAGCCCTGGCGGCGGTAGGCATGCTCTCCACGGTAGGCGTGGTCATGTCAACGGATTCTTATGGCCCTATAGCCGATAATGCCGGCGGAATATCGCAAATGGCAAATCTTGACCCGTCCGTAAGGAAAATAACGGACAAACTCGATTCTCTTGGCAATACGACAGCCGCAATAGGCAAAGGTTTTGCCATAGGTTCAGCGGCCCTGACAGCTCTGGCATTGTTTGTAGCTTACCAGCACGCGGTCAATCTCCCGAGCATTGACCTCACAAGGCCGCTGGCCGTCGTCGGGCTCCTGATAGGATCGCTTATTCCGTTTGCAATAGCGGCCATAACAATGAAATCCGTAGGTAAAGCAGCCTATAAAATGGTTGATGAAATACGCCGCCAGTTCAAAAACATCCCCGGCCTTTTGGCTGGCACGGGAAAACCTGATACCGGCCGTTGCATCGATATAGCCACCAAAGCTGCTCTCAAAGAGATGATGCTTCCCGGACTTCTGGCCGTGATCTCGCCCCTTCTTGTCGGACTTCTGCTTGGAACAGAGGCTTTGGGCGCTTTCCTTGCCGGAGCCACCGTAAGCGGCGTGCTGCTCGGGATAATGATGTCTAACGGCGGCGCTGCTTTCGACAACGCGAAAAAATGGATAGAAGAAGGTAATCTTGGCGGAAAAGGGACCCCGGTCCACGCAGCCGCGGTGGTCGGAGATACTCTCGGGGATCCTTTAAAAGATACTTCCGGACCTTCCATGAACATATTGGTCAAGGTAATGGCCGTTGTCTCACTGGTATTCGCTCCGGTGTTCGTAACGTATTCTCCGGCAATAACAAGCGCGGTAAAAGGATTGTTCAGGTTCTAACTCACCCCCCTGCCCCCTCTCTCTTTATAGAGAGGGGGTTAGGGACGGTTTCTCTATTTTCTTATATTCTCCCGGCCTAAGATCCCCTAATTCCAGATCGCCTATTGAGGTGCGCACAAGTCTCAGGCACGGCAGGCCGGCGGCGGCGGTCATTTTCTTTACTTGATGATTTCGGCCTTCACGTATACTTATTTCCAGCCATGAGGTTGGGACCTTTTTCCTGAAGCGTACGGGTTTAGGCCGCGGCCACAACACAGGGTCCCCGGACAGGCGCGATACAAAGGCCGGGAGGGTCTTTTCCCCCTGTATAAGGATCCCTCGGCGCAATTTATCCAATTCTCTTTCGTCAGGGATACCTTCGACTTGTACAAGATACTTTTTAAAAACTTTGTTTGAAGGATCACTAAAGGAACTATTAATATTTCCGTCATCAGTCAGAAACAGCAATCCTTCGCTGTCCATATCAAGTCTGCCGACGGAGTATACGCCCGGGATATCTATATAGTCCTTCAAAGTAGGTCGGCCTTGCGCGTCCGTGAACTGGCAAAGGACCCCGTACGGTTTGTTGAAAAGAACATATTTCATACGAATAGGGTCATACCCGGATTCATCCGTGATATTCCTGCAGGGATTTTATCTCTATCCCCGAAGACTTCATGGAAAAGATCCCTTCGACCGCGGCTTTTGCCGCGGCTATCGTAGTGATGTACGGGATCTTATATTTTATTGCGGTTTTCCTTATATAGCTGTCGTCATATTTACTCTCCCGGCCGGCGGGAGTGTTTATAACCATATGTATCTTCCTGCTGCTTATCTCATCAGCTATATTCGGACGGCCCTCGTGCATTTTGAGGGTCTTGCTCGCCTCGATCCCGTTTTTATTGAGGAACTCTGCAGTCCCTTTTGTGGAAACTATAGCAAAGCCCATTTTCTTGAGCTTTGAGGCCGGCTCCAGTATATATTGTTTCTCCCTGTCGTTCACGGATATAAAAACGGTCCCTTTATCCGGGAGCCTTCCTCCGGCAGCTTCCTGAGATTTGTAAAAAGCCTTCCCGAAAGAATCTGCTATGCCGAGGACTTCCCCCGTAGAGCGCATTTCCGGGCCCAATACAGGATCAGTTCCGTGATAAGAATTGAACGGGAATACCGCCTCTTTTACGCCGAAATGCCCTATCCTGCAGTCTTCCTTTATGCCCATATCCTTGAGTTTTTTACCCAGCAGTACCAAAGTAGCCATTTTTGCCATGGACACGTTCATTACTTTGCTCACCAGAGGAACGGTCCTTGAAGCCCGTGGATTCGCTTCCAGTATATAAACCGTGCCTCCGGCTATAGCATACTGTACGTTCATAAGACCTACGACCTTAAGTGCTCTTGCCAGCTTGCGGGTATAATCTTTTATCGTTACCATATCTTCCTTCGAAATGTTCCTCGGAGGGATCACGCAGGCGCTGTCGCCTGAATGGATACCGGCAAGTTCTATATGTTCCATTATGGAAGGTATCAGGACCTCTTCTCCGTCAGACACGGCATCAACTTCCACCTCTGTCGCCTGCTCAAGGAATTTATCGATCAGCATGGGATATTCTGGGCTTATCTCAACGGCATTGTTCGCGTAATCCAGAAGCATCTCGTCATTATAAACGATCTGCATTCCCCTGCCTCCGAGCACAAAAGACGGACGGACCATCAGAGGATAGCCTATTTTTCGGGCTATCGAGAGAGCTTCCTTTGCGTCGGTAGCTGCCCCGCTCTCAGGCTGAGGGATCTTTAGAGAATCGGCTATATCCTTGAATTTCTGCCTGTCCTCGGCAAGCGCGATGCTTTCCGATGTCGTACCGAGTATCTTCACTCCGGCTTTTGCGAGCTCATCGGCAATGTTGAGCGGGGTCTGGCCGCCGAACTGGACTATCACACCATCGGGTTTTTCTTTCTCATAGATATTCAGGACATCCTCCACTGTAAGAGGCTCGAAATACAGCCTGTCGGAAGTGTCATAATCCGTAGATACCGTTTCGGGATTGCAGTTCACCATTATCGATTCAACCCCGGCCTCTTTCAATGCGAACGCCGCGTGGACGCAGGTATAGTCGAATTCTATCCCCTGCCCTATACGGTTAGGCCCGCCGCCCAATATCATGATCTTGCGGCCTGAAGAAACTTTAAGAGGATCAGTTGAGCCGTAAGTTGAATAATAATAGGCTCCCGTTGCCCCGCTGACCGGAACAGCCTTGAAAGCAGGCGCTTTACCGGCTTTAAGCCTCTTAGCCCTTATTTGTTTTTCCTGCGCGCCTACCAAAGACGCTATATATTTGTCCGAGAAACCGCTTTTCTTGGCGTGTATCAGGATATCATCCGGAATATCCGCAGATCCGAAGGCCTTGAGCTTTTCCTCTTCTTCCACGAGTTCTTTCATTTGAGATATGAACCATTTGGATATTTTTGTGGAATTATTGAGCTCTTCTACGGACATCCCCTTGCGGAGAGCCTCGTACATGAGGAATATCCTTTCGCTTGACGGTGAAGCCAGCCTGTTTTTGAGGTCCGCCAGGTCCATAGTGTTAAACTTTTTGATGCCACCGAGCCCGAACCTTTTTATCTCCAGCGAACGTATAGCCTTCTGGAATGCTTCTTTAAAATCTCCGCCGATGCTCATGACCTCTCCAACGGCCAGCATTTGCGTACCCAGCTTGTCCTCTACCTGAGGGAACTTCTCAAAGGCCCACCTAGCGAACTTGACCACAACATAATCTCCGCTAGGTCTATACCTGTCCAGAGTCACGTCTTTCCAGTAAGGGATCTCGTCAAGCGTTATTCCAACAGCAAGCTTAGTGGAAACCCTGGCAATAGGGAACCCGGTCGCTTTTGAAGCAAGAGCGGACGATCTTGATGTCCTTGGGTTGATCTCTATGATAACTATCCTGCCGGTCTTGGGATCCCTCCCGAACTGTACATTGCACCCTCCGAGCACCTCTATCGCATCGACTATTTTATATGACATCTCCTGAAGCTTATCCTGAACGTCTTTCGATACGGTCAGCATGGGCGCAACGCAGAAACTATCCCCTGTATGCACTCCCATAGGATCAACGTTCTCGATAAAACAGACCGTGATCTTATTCCCCTTTGCATCCCTGACGACCTCCAGCTCCAGTTCTTCCCATCCGAGGACTGATTCCTCCACAAGGACCTGTCCTATCAAGCTTGCTGAGATCCCGCGGGAAACTATGGTCCTTAGCTCTTCAAGATTATATACCGCTCCGCCTCCGACGCCGCCCATTGTGTATGCGGGCCTTATAATTACCGGATAGCCCATTTTTTCCGCTATTTTTTCCGCTTCTTCGACGGAATATGCGAGCTCGCTTTTGGGCATATCTATGCCCAAGGCAGACATCGCTTCTTTAAACGCTTTCCTGTCCTCACCTCTTTCAATAGCATCGACTTTCACTCCGATTATTTCCACTCCGTATTTTGCAAGGACGCCGGCGCGGCTGAGCTCAGCGGAAAGGTTCAGCCCGGTTTGGCCGCCGAGATTCGGCAAAAGCGCGTCCGGCCGTTCTTTGTCTATGATCTTTTCAAGGTGAGCCATATCCAGCGGTTCTATGTATGTCCTGTCAGCGGTCTTGGGATCGGTCATTATTGTTGCGGGATTTGAATTTACAAGGACTACTTCATATCCCTCCTCTTTAAGGGCTTTGCATGCTTGCGTACCGGAGTAATCGAACTCGCAAGCCTGCCCTATCACGATCGGCCCCGATCCTATGACCAGAACTTTTTTTATATCCGTGCGTTTCGGCATGTATTTCTCCTATCCTTAAAAGTCAATATTTGTCATAATTATACATCAAAGTGGTATAATCTTCCTAAATATAATGGAAAAGGGATTTTTTTTCGTAATCAACCCCGCTTCAGCGTCCGGAAAGACAAAAAAGCTCTGGGCTATCATACAGGAGATCGTCAAAAAAGAGGTCTCTGATTTCGGATACCACTTCACATCATACAGGATGGAAGCGTCTAAAATAGCTTCCAGAGCCATAAAAGAAGGATATAAAAAGATAATAGCCGTGGGCGGCGACGGGACCCTGAACGAAGTGCTCAACGGTTTCTGGGACGGAAATAAAAAGATCGATCATGACGCGTGCCTCGGATATTTCCCGAGCGGCACCGGCGAGGATTTCTCGAGAACTCTCGGAATAGAAAAACTGTCGGTAGAAACCCAGACCGAAAGACTTATCAAATCGTCCGTCACGCGCATAGACACAGGAGAAGCGCATTTCCAAAAGGGTGACGGCAGCCTGGCAGTAAGAAGGTTCATAAATGAATCCAGCGTGGGCTTCGGGGCAAACGTTACCGAACTGGTCAACCGGTCAACAAAGCTCTTGGGCGGTAAAGTCTCGTTCTTTTCGGGGGTTATCCGTTCGTTATGCTTTTTAAAGAACCATACTGTCAGGATAAAAGCGGACAGCCGTGATCTTTTCGAAGGAAAAACCCTTATAACTGCCGTGTCGAACGGTAAATACTTCGGAGGGAGCATGATGATAGCCCCGAAAGCCATAATAGATGACGGTTTTTTTGACGTCATAATAGCAAAAGAAATGAACAGAAAGGAGATCCTGCGGGATATAGGCTCGATCTATAGCGGAAACCACCTTTCAAACCCAAAAATACTGGCAACAAAGTGCAAAACTCTTTCGGTCCAGAGCGATGAGAAGGTCTTTCTTGAGATGGACGGGGAGCCAGTAGGGCTCATTGACGCTAATTTCAGACTACTGGAAAAGGAGATCAATTTCCTGCTTTGAAGCTATCTCTCCGCAAAGAAAACCCCGCCCGGAGATTCCGCCAGAAGATTGGGGTCTTTCAGCTTCCAGAACACGAAATTCACCGTTTTGATGTAATGCTTGTAGGGCGGCACTCCCTTATAAACATGCACAAGATCCTCTATCTTTTTGGTCTTTCGGTACTTGGCATAGTATTTCGAGGTGGCTATTACCTCGTGAGTCTTATATATATTGTGATATATGGACCTGAAGCTTGTATTGCAGCTGTTGAACCCTGTAAGGTTCCTGGTATGCTTGGGATATCTTTTCCCGAAAGTGCTCTCCGCCCCGGCTATGGCTACATATAGCCTCCAATCCAGACCGAACTTGTCGGCACAATAAAGTATCTCGTCTATATGGTTGATCAAAGGGGTTCCGGGATATCTGTAAAGGAAGGCTCTGAGGCGTTCGGACCTCAGGTCGCCAGATACAGTGGTCCCTGAAAGCACTATCATAGCTATTATAAATGTATATATAACCTTTATTATATGTTCTTTTTTCATTTTTTGGCTTATTTATGGCAATTTTATGCCAAATCCCCTCTAATTATATATCGTCATTTTTGGGGGTGGATTTCAGCAGCAATTCCAGGGAATCCGGTATATATTAAAACCCGAAAACGGTAAATTTAGGATGCGAAATGGGCCTATTATTTGTCTGATAATACTTTTACAACAGCTTCACTGCTTGGCATCTTTGCAAATTCTTGGCCCTGAGTATAGTCCAAGGCTGTTTTGCCGTCATTATTTTTTATGCAAACATCGGCTCCCGCATCAACAAGAGCTTTTATTGCTTCAAGATTATCACTTACAGAACTGGAGAGCAGGTTACGTCTATGATCATAAAAGACCGAAAGCATTAAAGCTGTATCGCCTTTTTTGTCCTGGAGATCGATCTGCGCCCCTTTAGATATCAATGCCCTTATAAGCGGTGAATTTCCGCGAACAGCCGCCTGCATAAGCGGAGTTCGGCCTGCTTCATCCCCGGCATTTATATTTTCCGCAGAATAAATAGCGGCTGCTTTATTAGGATCTGCTCCGGCATCGACTAATATTTTTGCTATCTCAGGCGATCTGGCTTCAAGAAGAGGGGTAACTCCTGTGTTATCCGTAAGATTTACATCAGCCCCTGCTTTAACCATAACTTTTATGAGATCTGCAGACAACGCCAACCCCGTCCCAACCGAACTTAAAGCATACATAATAGCCGTTCTGCCATGATTATCACGCACATTTAAATCGGCCCCCTCCGAAACAAGGGTTTCCGCCACATTAACGCGGCCGCTGTTTA
>CALFCX010000145.1 GCA_937950635.1 uncultured bacterium | reverse complement strand
ACGAGATGTAGCCGTGACTGGAGTTCAGACGTGTGCTCTTCCGATCTCTTAACACAGCTTTGTTGGCAGGTACAATAGCCCTTACCGGCTGCGAAAGACCGGACAGAAACCCCATATTTGGGTTCGGTTTTAAGTCAAGAGGTCCGATAATAGACCCTATTTTTGCGTTCGTTAACATTCCTCCTGCACAAGCAATGCTAGGCAAGGCCGCGATCTCAGCTTCGATCATAGCGGCAATCCTTTTCGCCGGAAAAAAGAACTCCAGCGGGATAACACCTGGGATCATAACATCGATCTTGTTGAACGTTTTCCCGGGGGGGCTCATAGACGCATACTTGCTAAATGAGGTCAATTACTGGACCCCGGACGAGATCAAATATATACACCCCTTGCTTTGGGGGATAACCACTCTGGCAAGTACTGCCGGAGGGATATATTTGGGTAGGTTCCTAAAAAAACTTTGATGCAAGTTTTAGTGGGGTTGTTCAGATAATATTTGGAAGGGTCATATCTGGGATTTGAGGTTGTATATATCGATATATATATGTAGGGGGGAGAGCCGTAAAGGGAGTGAACGTTTATGGTGACTTCTAGAATAAACACAAATTCAATGTTGAGAGTTGCCGGATACGCCGATCGTGCAACCTTGACCAGAAATATACAAAATATACAGACCCAGGAACCTCGGCTTGTTCTTGAGGCTTTAAGGAATTCAAACGTTCTGAACAGACGATCACTCCAGAGACATTTGACAAGCAACGGAATAACTGAAGACCAATTTGACCTGGCCCGTTTTGATCAAAGAATGCTCAGCAGGTTCATAAAACCCAAAGATCTGGCCAGTACGAATATCCCTGACATAGCGGACGGAGTGTTCAGATCTCCAGGAGCCTTATCCAGGGCGGCAACAAACCCATCAAGCACTTTCTCTTATGGGTTGTATAAAATAAGGTCCGCTGCATCAGGGGTTGCGACAAAAGCTCTGGCAGCAACCTCGGCAGTCGGCATAACAACGGCTATGATAGCTTCACAGCCGGGATCCGAAGCAATGATCGCTCATCCATATCTTGGCACCGCCCTGGGATTAACCGCTTTGGGGTATCTGGCATGGAAAACCGCAGACAAACTGCCGCCAGGTGGTGCGTTACAAAGAACAGCTGATGTGCTTAAGAGCAAGGTGCTTCCTTTGGCTATAGTGGCCGACACGGCACTTATGACAGGCATATTGACCTCTACGAACTTTTCTCTAGAGAACTTATCTTCCATGTTCGCTGGCTATGGTTTGCTCGGTTATTCAGACGGTCTTGTAGGGGCCGGAGCCGGGCTTGCCTATCTGATAATAAATTCACTCCGAAATGATTACAGGGAATTCTTGAACGCGTATGGAGGCAAGCTTAACCCCGGGACATTAGGAAGAGAAGCAACTATGCTTTTCTCTGCCGGCGGATCATTACTGGCCGATAAGCTTTATCTTGCGGCAAGATTTGCGTTGACAAGCGTAGCCGCTGTTTATATCGGAAGGAACACCTTCCACGATCCCGAACTGGCAAAAGTTTCTACTATGTTGATTCCTATGTTCTTCGCAATCGTTAGGAACACGATAAATAAATATCCCGGACTTAACAATATGCTTTCAAAGGCGCTTGGGCATGGTATCGTAGACCATTTAAGGAAATATGGGACTCTTTATGGCACTGCGTTAGGCCTTGCAGGGGCCTTGGGAATAGGAATCAATGAGAGAGACCCTTATTACCCCATAGCTTTTGCTACTTTCTGGGGATCTTTTTCAAGTATGTTCCTTAACGAATTACACGGGATATTCCACTCCGTGAATTCCAACAACGGGGTTAAACTTGCTCTAAAAGCTTCAACTGTAGATATCATGGGGAGTGGTCTACAGAAAAGATTAGTAGAAAAAGCCAATATACTGCTCATGAATCCGCACACCGGCACAAACGAACATACTATAGGCTTTCTCTTTAGTACTATACTAAGCAGAAAACCTGGGCTTTCATATGTGGTTTGCTACGATAGGATCTTGGAATCCAGAACCGGAGATTTTGTTGGTAATGCGGAACAAGATCGGTTATTCATTAATTGGGTAGAAAGTATCCAAAGCGGTATATACGACAGGCTTCTCCACATAAGAGGCGGTTCAACTCATGATAGATATCAGAGTTTGGCGGAGAATCTCAGAGAGTTGGCCGATTACTTTGAGAGCGATGCGGAGGATGGTTTAAAAACCATACTACGGCATCAGATGGGCACCAACAGGTGGGTGGAAAAAGACGTCGAAGAATTCTACAGAGCATGCTATCTTGAAATGGACCTCAGGGCAAAAGATTTCAGGGACGCAGCCGAAAGGCTAGACCGCAAAGTCGAAGCAGGCATGACCAGCGATGAAGATTTTTATGGGGAATGGTCTCATTTCCTTGGTTGTTACGACCCTGACCTCATGACAAAAACCCCCGTCGCCAGAAAAGCGGTCAGAGGCGATGAAAGAGAGGTCAGAAAAGTCGAGAACGTAGCCAATATCCCTCTCTTCCG
>CALFCX010000144.1 GCA_937950635.1 uncultured bacterium | reverse complement strand
GCTACCAGGGAGTGACGCCGCGGGGTACCGGTAAGGACCCAGGTCAAAGGCATCCTACAATAGGCAGCAACGTGATAATAGGGGCCGAGGCCATAGTTCTGGGCAATATTACCATAGGGGACAACTCAAGGGTGGGAGCCGGAGCGCTTGTCACAAAGTCCGTATGCCCCAACTGCACCGTCGTCGGCAATCCTGCAAGGGTGGTCGTCCGTGACGGGGTCAAGATAAACCCTCTTGAACACGGGGATCTGCCGGATCCCGTGGGAAAAGCTCTCGAAGACCTCCAGAACAGGATAGCTGAACTGGAAAAAAAACTGGGGAAGTGAACCTGAATGGTCCTGTGCGTATACAATACCGTAACACGTAAAAAAGAGACTTTTGAGCCTCAAGATCCTTCCGAAGTGCTCATGTATGTCTGCGGGATCACCCCTTATGACGAGACACATATGGGTCACGGCCGTGCTTATGTTGCTTTTGATATTGTGAGGCGATATCTGGAATACAGCGGATATAAGGTCAAATATGTACAGAATATAACCGATATCGACGACAAGATCATAAAAAAAGCCGCGGAACAGGGAAAGTCCATCACCGAGATAACCGATGCCTATACCAAAAGTTTTTTCGAGGTCATGGACATGTTAAAAGTAAAAAAAGCGACGCTCTATCCGAAAGCCACGGAACACATAGCGGACATGATCGGCTTTGTAAAGGGCCTTGAGGATCAGGGTATCGCTTATGCCGCTGGGGGGGATGTTTTCTTTGATATTTCCAAATTCGGAGATTATGGACATCTTTCAAAAAGGGATATCGAAGGCATGCTTTCCGGCGCGAGGGTCGAAGTGAACGAAAAAAAGAAGAATCCTCTGGATTTTGTCCTGTGGAAGTCGGCCAAAGAGAATGAGCCCTTTTGGGAAAGCCCGTGGGGAAAAGGCAGGCCGGGGTGGCATACCGAATGCGTTGTCATGTCAAAGAAACATCTTGGAAGAACGATCGATATCCACGGAGGCGGAGCGGACCTTATGTTCCCTCACCATGAGAATGAGCTGGCTCAGGCCGAATGCTGCGGCCCGAAACCTTTTGTGAAGTACTGGATGCACAACGGTTTTATCACTATAAACAAGGAAAAAATGTCGAAATCACTCGGCAACTTTTTTACGATCGCTGAAATATTGAAAAAATACGATCCGATGGTCGTCAGATATTTCCTTTTGAGGACGCATTACCGCAGCCCCGTCAATTTCAGTTTTGACGACCTTGACGAGGCGTCTTCGGCTCTTAACGGAATAAAGAACGCATATGAGGACATGCAATTCATGCTGAAAAGCGTTAGGAACGACAAGACGGAGGCCGATCTAGATATAAAGTCTTATAAGGAAAGATTTGTCGAGGCTATGGATGATGATTTTAATACTTCAGCCGCCCTGGCTGTCGTGTTCGATCTCGTAAAGAATTACCATGAACAGAAGCTTAAGTTGACCGGCGAACAGATCAGTAATGCAAAAAATCTCCTTGAAGAGCTCAATTCCGTGCTCCAGCTTGGATTGAAAGAGTCCAAAGTGGAAATAAAGCGGGACGCTCATGAGCTCCTGGAAAAACGCAATGAGGCCCGAAGGAACAAGGATTTTCAGCTCGCGGACAGATACAGGGCGGAGATCGAGGCCATGGGTTATACTATAGACGATACGCCGTTCGGGTCTTTCGTTAAGAAAAAAACCGAAAAGAAGGAACCCGATAAAAAAATACCCGATCCGTTCGGGTTCGGCAAAAAAGGGTAAAGATGATGCTAGACCCCAAATTCATAAGAGCAAATCCGGAAAAAGTTAAGACAGCGCTTCTGGAGAGGTCGGGGGACGCGGCTCTGCTTGACGGTTTTTTGTCAGTCGATGCCAAATGGCGGGAAAAAACATCCGAATACGAGACATTAAAAAGCTCGCAGAACCAGGTGTCCTCTGAAATAGCGAAATTAAAAAGGGACAATAAGGATGTTTCGGAGCTTATGTCGCAAATGAAAGTAACTGCCGAGAATACCCGTCGGCTCTCCGATGAGTTGAAAGCTCTCGAAACGGAACTGGAAAGCAAAGCCCTGTTGATACCAAATATACCTGCCGAGACCACTCCGAAAGGCAAGGATGAATCCGGCAACAAAGAGGTCCGCAGGTGGGGTGAACCGGGGAAATTCGGTTTTACTCCAAAACCTCACGATGAACTAGGCGAGAAGCTGGGTATTTTTGATTTTAAAAGAGCTTCTAAAATATCAGGAGGAAGGTTTGTCGTCTTAAAAGGCCTCGGGGCCAGGCTTGAGATGGCTCTCATCAATTTCATGCTCGATGTGCACACCAGAAAACACGGCTATACGCAGGTCTTTACTCCGTTCCTGGTGAACGAGGGCTCGATGACAGGTACCGGGCAATTGCCGAAGTTCAGGGAGGACCTGTACGAGGCAGGGGATGGGCTGTTCATGATACCTACAGCGGAGGTCCCGGTCACGAATCTTCATCGGGACGAAGTGTTGCAGGCCGAGGACCTGCCCATAAAGTACGCTTCTTATTCGGCCTGTTTCAGAAGAGAGGCCGGCTCCTACGGCAAAGATGTTAAGGGGATCATCCGTCAGCACCAGTTCAACAAGGTAGAACTGGTAAAGTTCTGCCTTCCGGAGAGGTCCTATGAAGAACTGGAATCACTTACAGCTGATGCGGAAGATATACTGAAGCTTTTGGGTCTGCCGTACCGGGTTGTTTCTCTTTGTACGGGGGATCTGAGCTTTGCTTCCGCCCAGACATACGATATCGAGGTGTGGTTCCCATCGGAAGGAAAATACCGCGAAGTATCATCCTGTTCGAATTTTGAGGATTTTCAGGCCAGAAGGATGAATATAAAGTTCAGAAAAGATATAAAATCCAAACCGCAGTTCGTCCACACGCTTAACGGTTCAGGGTTGGCTGTCGGGCGCACGCTGGCGGCCGTCATGGAGAACTATCAGCAAAAAGACGGGACCTTTTTAATACCGGAGGCCCTCTCTTCATACGTGCAAGAATAGCTCCTTAATAGACGAATAATATTCGGATGGCTTAAATCCATGTCTATAAAAGCGATATTGTCGGGAGCCATGGCATCTTCACGTGTTGCCGCACAGGATGTTAAAAGGACGCTTATAGAAGCACAGAAAGTCCTGGACGGGATCAAAGCAAGCAAACTGTCCACTCACCCCAGGTTCAATGATTCCTCCATTCTTTACAACCCAAGGAACCGCAGGGACTGAACCTTCGCGAAAATATGCAAGTTTTCGATATGCGGTAACGATATATACATTAGAAAAGCTTAAAAAACCGTAAAGGGAGATAAATGCCATGCCAAGAAGGAACAAAAGGAGCAAGGATGATGTGGAGGAGATGTTATCCACTCTGCAGAGAGAAGCCGCAAAGAATATAGAAGAAGTAGAGGACGAAGAAAACTACGATTATTCCGAAGAATCTCTTTTTGACAGGACACGCCAGAACGATATGTTCGATGAGAATTATTTCAACTAACGGCTTGCCTGCCGTAGTCATGGCGGGATAATTGCTGTTCTTCCCGTATCATGTTAGAGGAACTGGTAAAAAACAATAAAATCACCGTATTTCTGATAGTTGTCGCGGTCCTTGGTGTCGGTCTTATCCTGCCGAATCTTCTTAATGTGCCGAAAAACCCTACAGATATCGACAATATCCTTTGTTCAACAAGTCTTGAGCCGGCCGATGACAGCGAGATCTATGTTGATATTTCCGGTGCCGTTAAAATCCCAGGGGTTTATCGTATGCGGCCTTCCTCGCGGGTTATAGATCTTATTTCCGCGTGCGGTGGCTTTCATGATTCCGCAAGAACAGACGGGCTGAACCTTGCCCAGAGCTTAAAGGACGGAGATAAGATAATAGTCCCTTCATCTGCCAGAGCTTTTTTATCAGATGCCGCCCGGCTCTCTTCCGGGAAGATCAACATAAATTCCGCGGATCAAAAAGCCCTTGAGACGATACCCGGGATAGGGCCCGGTACAGCCAAGAAGATAATAGAGTATCGAAGTTCAAAAGGAATATTCCATGTTCCGGAAGACCTTAAAAAAGTGTCCGGGATAGGTCGGTCTAAATACGAAAAGATAAAACAATACATAGATGTGTATTAGCCGCCTGTCGGACCGTCCTTTCATCCCATTGCTTTTTTTCCTGATCTTGTACATATTGTTCTCTGCCGATTTCGGAGCAAGTCCGCGTACTCCGTTCGAAGCCGCGACCAAGATGGCCGGAAGAATAATAGATGAGCCCATGTTCGGGGATAAGACCACTTCATTCCTTTTTCTTGCCGAGAGAATGAAGATAGGGTGCAGGATCGTTAACGGTCGGCATAAAGTGAGAGTTTATGTGAAGGGACGTGTTCCGGTCTCTTGCGGCGATGAACTTGTTTGCTTCGGTACGTTGTCAAATGGGATCACGGTCTCAAATCCCGGCCAGTTCGATTTCGATAGCTATCTTGTCAGGAAAAACATCCTTGGTACGGTATATCTGTCCGATCCGCATGATCTAAGGGTAATTAGAAAAGGTAAAGGACTGATCCCCTCCGCTATTGCCTTAAAGAACCTGATAGTAGCCAGGTTCATGGAAATGATGCCCGGGGAGCAGGCCGTTATGCTCGGAAGCATACTTTTCGGATCAAAAGCTTCTCCCGTACCTAAAGAAACGGAAGAAATATACCGAAAATGCGGTATTGTGCATATATTGGTAGCTTCGGGAGGGCCGGTGTCGGTATTGCTGGGGTTATGCCTTGCTTTGCGCAGGGCCATGAATATCGGCGCCGCGGCGCATTTTTTTGCGGCCTCTTTTGTTATGTGGTTCTTTTCATCCATGGCCGGGCTTGGCCCTGCGATATTAAGAGCCGCTGTCATGGGCCAGATAATACTTCTGGGCGGATTGATCGGAAGAGAAAGCGATTTTTACAATTCACTGTCTGCATCAGCCTTCTTCCTGCTTATTTTTGATCGCACATTGATATTTGATATAGGATTCCAGCTGTCTTTCGCGGCCACATGGTCTTTTGTGTATTTAGCCCCGGTAATTTCATCCTTTCTCCGCGTGAAACTTCCAGGTTTTTTGGCGGAATCCTTATCTTTGGCCGTTGCTCCTTTTTTGGTTACACTGCCCATAAACGTCTATTATTTTTCCGCATTATCATTTGTTTCCATAGCTGCCAACATTATAATTGTGCCGCTTACCGAGATAATTACGACACTTGGCTTCATCTGCTCTTTTTTGTCGGTAGCAGCTCCTTTTTCCGCGCGATTCCCGCTTCTAATGGCAGCTGTACTGGTGAAAGTTCTCGACGCGCTGGCAAAATTCTTTTCCGGTATTCCAGGGGCTTTCGCAAGTTTTTGCCAGCCCCATCCGGGGTTCATCCTGGTCTATTACGGGATGCTCATATATACTATAGAAAGGATGAGGGCCGGCAAGCTGTCAAAACAAAACATTTTTAATACGGCCGTACTGGCCGCGGTTGTTTTTATCTTTGCCGGGATGTTTTCCGCCGGATCAGCTCAAAAAAAGCTTAAGGTGACCTTTCTTGACGTGGGGCAGGGGGATTCCATTGTTGTTAGCATGCCGGGCGGGGAACATTTATTGATCGATGCCGGGCCTCCGGAAGCCGCAGGAAAGGTTATTCTTCCGTTCCTCAGGAAAGAAGGCGTCAACAAAATAGATCTTGCGGTGCTTACTCACGCCCATGACGACCATGTTGGGGGATTCCCTAAAGTGATCGAGAATATAAAGATATCCGAGATATTCGATCCGGGCGTTCCGCACACATCTTCATCTTATCGGAGGTTTTTATCCCTTATAGCCAAGAACGCCGTAAAATACTCAAATCCAAGAGCTGGCCAGGTCGTTTCATTCGGCGATGTCAGACTCCAGGTGCTATCGCCGTCCGTGTATATGAGAAGCAGCGATCTTAACGACAGTTCTATAGTACTTAGGCTGACTTACGGGGGCACATCTTTTATTTTTATGGGTGATGCGGGAACAAGGATAGAGGAAAAGATAATGGCCAGAGGGCCTGTTATAAAAAGCGATGTCCTTAAGGTAGGGCATCACGGCAGCCGTTATTCAACTTCGGAAAGATTCTTAAGAAAAGTGTCCCCGTCTATCGCCGTCATACAGGTAGGGGCGGTCAACAGATACGGACATCCTTCCGCAGAGATAGTAAATACCCTTGAAGAATACGTAAACAGGATATATCGTACGGACAGGAACGGGGCTGTTACCGTTACGAGCGACGGGAAGACCGTTTTTGCGGCTTCGATGAAAAAAACGTAGGATGCGTGGTATCATAATGCCATGAGAAAAAAGAAAGTTGTTTGGGTGACAGGTCCCGCCGGTGCTGGCAAGAATGAAGCATGCAAAATACTGAGAAAATACGGGTATCTGGTGGTCGACGCGGATAAGATGGGTCATGATATACTCAGTTCAAAACAAGATCTCTTGAAAAAAACATTTGGTCCCGCAGCACTAAAGAACGGGAAGCCGGACCGTGCTTTTTTAAGGAGCAGGGTTTTTTCAGACAGGACATTGTTGAAAAAACTTAATTCCATGACCCATCCGGAGCTCATCAAACGCATAAGATCGGCGATAGTATCATCTTCACGCAGAAAAATAGCGGTGAACGCCGCGTTGTACAAAGAACTACGGGCCGCATGGCCGAAGGCTTTGGTCGTTTCAGTGCTTGCTCCCAAGAAGGACAGGATAAAGCGTCTTGTTTGCAGGAAAATCGAGCCGAAACATGTGCTGGGGATCATTTCTTCGCAGCAAAAAGACGGATTCTATAGAAAGATAGCCGATCTGACCATAATGAACGATTCCAGCCTGAACGAACTGAAAAAAGCACTCAAAGTGATATCGAATGTTTGAACTATCTGGCTTTTATGATGGTCCTTCTCAGATCGAAAACGGTTTTTTCTCCCGTGCCGAGAGCTTTTACTTCGACTGTGTTCGGTCCTGTTAACAGGACCGTGTTCTGAGTGAAAGAAACAGCTCCTTTCGGGAGCTTCAATCTTTTTCCGTTGAAGAAGATATCCTTTACTTCGGCGCTTGAGATCTTTCCTGATACAAGCAGCATATCGAAAGAAGTCTCTATCTCTTTGTCCTTAAGAGGAACAAGGTCGATGTATTCCGCCTCTGACGTTGCCGCCTCTTTTGTAGGAAGGGAGCTGAACACGGCTTCCATGGAGCTTTGTATCAGTGGGGTCTTGGACAGCATATAGGCGATCTCTCCGCGGGTAATGTTCCTGTTAGGATCGAACTCAGTTCCTATTATATAATCCAGCATTCCGTTCTTCTTTGCGAAATTTATATCCTTTACCGCCCAGTTATCTATCGGGACGTCCGTGTAAGGTGATACGGCTACAGTTTCCAGGCTTGCCCCGGCAAATCTTGATATTATGACGGCCGCTTCGGCTCTTGACACGTTCTTTGAAGGTTTGAACGTCCCGTCAGGATACCCTTTTGCAAGGCCTTCCTCGGCCGCGATCGCAGCGAAACCCGAGGCCCAGTGGGTTAACGGCATATCCCTGAACGGTTTTTTGGAGAGGGAAATGCTCGGATGCCCTTTTGATTTGACTAGCAGAGTGACAAGCTCGGCCCTTATTATATTCTGTTCTGGCCTGAACGTCCCGTCCGAATATCCTTTCATAATGCCCAGTTTGTTCAGATATACTATGGGATCCTTGGCAAAATAGTCCTGCTTTACGTCTTCTATAGGCCGCGCCCTTAACAGATCCAGCCTGCCTGTTACCGAGCCTTCTTCCGGAGAGGAGACCGACACTTCTATGTTGAGAGCGTTCGCTCCTGCTTCGAGGCTTGGCCAATGGACCTCAAACGAATTAGCGGTAGAAAGAGCCATCATATATCTGCCGTTTATTTTTACTGCCGAAAGTTGATGAGCGTTTTCTACAAAACCGTGTATATACACGGCTTCCCCGGTGACCGATGTTTTATCCGCAGGTGAAGATATCTTGACTGTATATCCTCCCTGTTTTTTCGCCGGCTTTGGTCTTTCCGGCTCGGGGGAGTAGGAAAGCGTGAAGATATGGCTGTTGTTGGCGCTGACAGGGTCCGCTTTGTAGGCGTAGTCGAACCTGAACTGCGATTGTTCAAGCCCTATGCCGTAATTAAATCCGCTATCAGCCGATCCCTGGTCGTAGCCCATTCTTAAGGCCAATGTTCTGATCGGTTTCCATTCAAGGCCGGTCCTGAATATCATGCCGGTGTTTGCCGAAAGCACATCTCTCGGCATTTCTATATCCAGGGCTCCGACGATGTCATGTTCTCCGAAGCGATCCTCAAGCAGAGAACCCTTTCCGGCGATCTGTATCTGGCTCCCGAGTTTCATGGCTCCGCCCAGACTGTCGCTTGCGGAAGAAGCTCCGCTCCAAGAAACGGATGATGACAAAAGGTTCTGATAAGCAAATCCGGCAGACAGCCAGGGGATATCTTCAGGGCAGTATATAGCTCCTATATCAAGGTCCATGGCAGTTCCTCTGGCGGAGCTGTTAGGTCCGGATATTGTCTGGTTATAGGTCTTTAAACTTATGCCTAGGCCTAGATCTCCCCTGAATTCGATCCTTTTTGAATATGAGACCACGAAGACGCTGTTATCGTATCCCATGGCCTCGGCCGAAGGGTCTAGCATTATCCTGCCTGTTACGGAAGGTTCCCTTATTGTGGGGAATGAATTCCCTGCGCTCAGACCGACAAATCCTATTCCTATAGTCCCGAAACTTGTCTTAAATGAGCCCGCGGCCGTATTCTGGCCGATATCGCCAAGCAAGTTGCTGGAAGTCCCGGAGATCTGCCAGTTCTTTGAGAAGTCAAGCGAGGCCGGATTAGAGAAGATATTATTAGGGTCCGCTTTATCCGCCAGTGTTGCTCTTCCCATACCTATTTGGCGCGCTCCAAAAGCGTATAAAGAAGGATTAAGGCTGTTGCCGGCCTGTGCGGCATTGCCTGCTGAAAGGATTATTGCTACAGCGAATATCAAACAAATAAATGCAGATCTCTTCATGTGCTGTTTCACCTTTTCAGTGCTATCATTTTACCTTTTCCTGTTATGGCGCCGTCAGCGCTTATCAGGTATATATACATCCCGTTGCCTACGGTCTGGCCGCCTCCGGTCTTGCCGTCCCAAAAGACCTCGTTATATCCGGCACAACCGCCAGAGGTCCCGGCGGAACGGACTAGTTTTGTCAGGTTGTTACCGGCCAGATCAAAAATATTGATGCTTATGTTCGAATCTTTTGTGAGAGAATACGAAATATAAGTCCCGGATACGGGGTCGAAAGGATTGGGATAGTTCAAAGGATTTCCCTGAAGGGCGACCGCAGAACTCCCTAATATCCTCAGTCCGGTGGATTCGAACAGTGTATATCCTCCCGCAAAATCCCCAATATAAAGCAAAACAGAATAAATGCCGTCCTCTAGAGCTGTTGTAGGCTGATAGAATACAAGACATTCAGTTGACGATACGATCACCTTTGTGATCAGGTCCGTGACTTCCACCGTTGTTCCTGGTTTTGAATATGCAAGCCTTATGGAATTAACTTCAAGCGAAGAACTGCCGATTATCCTGACCTCTATTGACGGGGTAGAGGAGATCGTGTCATTGTTCTGTGTTCTCATGCCGTTCACGTAGAGCTCAAAATCAGGGGCTGTCGCGCCAAGACACGCCGCTCCTGCTGCGAGCACGAAAAGCAATGTGCATATCGACAATGTGATCTTTTTCATTAAAATCCCCCTCTAAAAGCTCAAGCTGACAGCGACCGTTTGGTTCCACTTTATGTCAGCCGCAGTAAGATGTTCAGATACTCTATCCATAGGGATGCCTTTGCTCTTTAAAGCGGCCACGGTGCCCGGGATGTCCGCGGAAGCCGTGTATGAAAGCTTCCAGTTGTCTTTTTCGGTATAAAGCGTCCAGAAAAGAGGTTTCGCTATATTGGAGTAGAGCAGGTCTACAGAATATAGGCTGACGGCTGATAAAGCGTCCACTCCCAATGCAAGCCCTGTTCTTGCGCCGCTTATTTCGGTCTGCAGTCCCAGGTCGAGCTTTGCCGGCAGGAATGGAATGCCTTCGGGGAATGTGCTGTCTATTTTCGCCTGTACTTCGGCGTTATCCGCCGAAGGCTTTGACACTATCCCGAGACCTCCGCGCAACCAGACAGGCAGAATGAACAGACGTGTTTCGCCTCCGATCCGCAGTACATTGATATTGCTGATGGAAACATCCACTTTGCTCCCGGTAGAGTCTACTACCTGTACTATCATAGGGTTGGACCTTATTTCGTAATCCACGGCTATAAGGATGGGTTTTGTTATGTTCATCCCGTACCTGATCTTTTTTGGGAGCGCATAGCTTTTTGAGGGTTCCATGTAAAGTCCCTGGCCCTCAGGGAAAACGAAGTCGGTTGAAGCGTATGTAAAAGGCGACCAATCAATGCCGCCCATAGGGTCTATGTCCGGGGTCTCGGTATTGAACCGGTAATTAGCGTAGTAGGAGAGCCCTTTTCCTTTCATGTCAAGGACCGCTCCTCCGAGATTTTCGGCTACAAGACTGAAAGATACCCAGGATTGAGGTTCCCACAGGAATCCGATGTCCTGCCTGATGCATGATCCCGAATATATGCCCGACCACCTGGTGTCGGCAACGGTTTCGCCTTCCGGTACTTTTATAACGCTTGCTTTGTAACCGGCTTGTGACCCGTATCGGGCGGGATCGGTGGTCCAGTCGGCTATATCAAGAGGATCGTCCGGATCAAAATCAGGCGTATAGAAAACAAGGTCGGAAGCGGTGTTGTTCACTAAAGCCTTTACAGAGTTGTCGAACTCTGATTGCACGCTTATAGGGGTTATATTGAGTCCCGCGGAGAACTGCCCGTATTTTACCGCACCGGTTATTGTCATTGAATTCTGGAGTGAAACACTGTTCCTTAAGGAAGCTTTTGCCGTTGTCGGGAGGATCAGGTTCTGGCTTAAAAAACCGCTCCATATCCTGTCCGCGGATGTGTAGGGAATACCTCCTATGCTGTAAGTGAGCCTTCCGTCCGTTATGGAAAGGTTGTCCTGGCTGAAATTGTTGAGGTCCGAGGAATATTTCGAGGTTACGGGGACACTTCCGGCCACGTCCCAGCTGACATCGAGAGGATTGAGTGTTTTTACTCCGACTGCAAGCCAATCATTGAATTTTATGGCTTGGTCAAAATCAAGGGATGCTCCCGGATTGTTATAGCCTATTGATGACGTCATTGTGCGTTCTTTTTTTGTCAGATCCGACATGTCGTCGGTAAAATATATGCCGTTGGAAAAGCCGCTGCCGGCCTCGAATTCGTTATCCTCTATATTAAAATTCTGCGAAAAAGAAGAGGCGAATGCCCCCATAGGGATCCTGGCGTTGGCTTCTGACGTGGGGATCCTTGTCAGCCCGGCCGGATTCCACAATGCGGTATTCATGCCTTTTGCCAGCGATCCATAGTAAATACCTATGCCGGGGAGGGGGTCCTCGTAGATCGGAAGAGTGAGCCTCAGATTAGAATATGGAAAGTTGAAATCAGCGAATGCCGTCGATGATGCCGACACAAATATAAGAAGGGACAGAAATAGGAACTTTCTTATCAAGATGGTTGTATTATATATTCCGATATTTGCCATGTCAACGCTCTTTTTTTCCTGGCTTTGTTACTGGTGATATAATTTATTCATGTCATCTTTCAAGCTCAAAGCCCCGTTCTCGCCGACCGGAGATCAGCCTAAAGCGATAGAAGATCTTCTGACCATGATCGGCAGCGGCGAGAAATATTCGACCCTTCTCGGTGTTACCGGTTCCGGTAAAACATATACCATGGCAAATGTCATAGCCCGCTTGGGCAGACCGGCCCTTATTATTTCCCCGAATAAGACGCTTGCCGCCCAGCTTTGCCAGGAATTCAGGGGGTTTTTTCCTGAAAATTCTGTTGAATACTTCGTAAGCTATTACGATTACTACCAGCCAGAAGCCTATATGCCTACCACAGACACATATATAGAGAAGGATTCCTCCATAAACCAGGAGATAGACCGTCTCAGGCACAAGGCCACGATGTCCCTTTTTGAAAGGAGGGATGTTATAGTCGTGGCTTCGGTCTCTTGCATATACGGTCTGGGGACCCCCGCAAACTATCTTGAAGGCTCCATAAAGATAGCGGCAAGACAAAAGCTCGATCGGGACGGTCTCTTATACCAGCTTATAGGGATAAAGTATGAAAGGAACGAAACAGCGCTGGAAAGAGGGAAATTCAGGGCAAGAGGCGAGACGGTTGAGCTTATTCCCATATATGAGAACAACATATTCAGGATAGAGTTCGACGGGGAAGTCATATCGAAGATATTCGAGATCGATCCCGTTACCGGGGAAATAGCATCAAAGCGGGAATCCCTTCATGTTTTTCCAGCGACACATTATGTTACTTTCAAGGACAGGCTTGAAAAAGCCCTCAAGAGCATTTCCGACGAACTTGCCGTAAGGCTGAACGAGCTAAGAGCGAAAAACAAGCTCCTTGAGGCCCAGCGCCTGGAACAAAGGACCAATTTTGACATCGAAATGATCAGGGAAATGGGTTACTGCCACGGGATAGAAAATTACAGCAGACATCTTGACGGAAGGAAGCCGGGCGCGCCGCCCGCAACGCTTTTGGACTATTTTCCTGAAGATTATCTTATGTTCATAGATGAGAGCCATGTTGCGGTCCCTCAAATAAGCGGGATGTATGCTGGTGACCGCGCCAGAAAAGAGACCCTTATAGACTACGGTTTCAGGCTTCCTTCAGCCGCGGATAACAGGCCCCTCAATTTCAAGGAATTCGTATCCAAGATAGGACAGTGTGTTTTTGTCTCAGCGACCCCCGGAAAATATGAGCAGGAGCATTCAAAGAAAGTGGTCGAGCAGCTTATAAGGCCTACCGGCCTTGTCGATCCCGAAGTCGTCATACGGCCAAAAAAAGGGCAGATAAAAGATCTTATAAGAGAGGTCAAGGAGCGGACCTCGAAAAAGGAGCGGGTGCTTGTGACCACCCTTACGAAAAGGATGGCCGAAGACCTGGCCGAATATCTTTCTGAAGAGAAGGTCAAGGTGAGATATTTGCATTCAGATATAGATACTCTCGACAGGATAGGGATACTTAGGGGGTTAAGACTCGGAGAGTTCGATGTCCTTGTGGGCATAAACCTGCTCAGGGAAGGGCTTGATCTTCCGGAAGTTTCGCTGGTGGCGATACTTGATGCCGATAAAGAAGGCTTTCTCAGGGGGGAGACAGCCCTCATACAGACTATAGGGCGGGCGGCAAGGAATTCCAACGGCCGGGTTATACTTTATGCGGAAACGATGACAAATTCCATGAAAAAAGCCGTAAAAGAGACCAACCGTAGACGCGCGGTCCAAATGAGGTATAATGAAGAAAATGGTATCGTGCCCAGGACCATAGTTAAAGAGGTCCGCGATATCGGGGAGCAGCTCAAGAATTCCGCCGAAGAAAGAACGGCGAAGCGTTTGAAAGAGCTGATAAACCCCGAAGAGATACCGTTAATGATATCTCAACTTGAAGTCGATATGAAGAGGGCCGCGGTCGAGCTGGAATTTGAAGAGGCGGCGAGAATAAGGGACCGGATAAAGGAACTTAAAAGGATATGGAAAAAATAGGAAGACTTATAACCGCGATGGCGACCCCTTTTGACGGTAAAGGGAGCGTTGATTTTTCTATGGTAGAAAAACTTGTGGGACATCTGGTCACTACCGGCTCGGACGGCATTGTCGTCCACGGTACCACCGGAGAATCTCCCACTTTGACCCATGAAGAGGAGTACGAACTTTATAAAGCCGTTAAAAGATCCGCTGCCGGGAAAGCGAGCGTTATAGCCGGTACGGGATCCAATTCAACCGAGACCACCATAAAATCCACGAAAAGGGCCGAAGAAATAGGCTGTGATGCGGCTTTGCTGGTAGTACCTTATTACAACAAACCTTCACAGGAGGGGCTTTTTAAGCATTTTAAAACTGTTGCCGATAATTCGGGCATACCGTTGATACTCTATAATATACCGGGCCGCACCGGGATAAATATGGCCCCGGAAACAATAGCTAGGCTTTCGCAGATAAAGAATTTTATAGGAGTGAAGGACGCGGCCGGTGATGTTAATCAGACATCCTCTATCAGGATGCTCTGCAGAAAAGACTTCTTGATCTGGAGCGGGGATGACAGTTTGACTCTGCCCATGATGTCCGTGGGAGGTTACGGCGTTATTTCCGTCGCTTCACATTTGGTGGGTCGTGAGATCAGGTCCATGATAGATGCTTTTGTTTCCGGGGACACATCAAAAGCCAGAGATATACATATCAAACTGATGCCCATCTTTAAAGTGCTTTTTATCACAAGCAATCCTTCTCCGCTTAAATATGCTTTGAAAACCATTGGCCTGGACTGCGGCGTCCCAAGACTTCCTCTTGTCGAGCCTTCTGAAAAAGAGAAAGAAGCCGTATCCGCGGTCATGAAAGAGTTGAAACTGATTTGAAAAAGATGCCGTTCCGTTTCTTCAGAAAAAAACAAAAAGCCCAACAGCTTGAGCTGATCCATCTCGGAGGGCAGGGAGAGATCGGCAAGAACATGACCCTCCTCAAGTACGGCGGGAATATCCTCATAATCGACTGCGGCATGAAATTCCCCGACGACGATAT
>CALFCX010000143.1 GCA_937950635.1 uncultured bacterium | reverse complement strand
CCCTGATTATAAGCTCAGGATAGGCATGTCCATAAATGCCGACATAATCACACAGGTGAAAGAGAATGTTCTTTTGGTATCAAGGGAAGCTGTTTATTCTAAGGACGGCAAGAATTATGTGTTCACGGTTAAGAATAAAACGGTGAAAGAGGGGGTTGTGGAGCTTGGCCTCAAAGATCCCGTCAATGTCGAGATAACCAAAGGCCTGCGTCCCGGAGATGTCGTGGCCACGTCCATGTTGGATGTGCTCAAGTCCAATTCTAAGGTAGAAGTGCAAAAATGACCGATCCCGGGAAATGCGTCCTTTGTATATCTGATATAAGTAAGACTTACAGGACCGAAAAGCTTTCGGTCCCAGTGTTGTATGATATAGACCTCAAGGTTAATAACGGCGAATTTGTCTCAATAATGGGGCCTTCCGGATGCGGTAAATCCACACTAATGAATCTGATAGGCTGTCTTGACAGGCCGAGCGGAGGCTCTATAGTTTTGAACGGCAACGATATATCGTCTCTTTCCGACGCCAAACTCGCCGAGATCAGGAATAAGTATATCGGGTTCGTTTTTCAGACGTTCAATCTTTTACCGAGAGTAACTGCCGTTGAGAACGTGGAGATACCCCTTGTTTACAGCGGAGTAGAAAGGAAAGAACGTAGAAAAAAAGCCTTGGAAGCGCTCGATTCGATGGGGGTGCTGAAGCGGGCCGATCATAAGCCCAACGAGATCTCGGGAGGGGAGCGCCAGCGTGTCGCAATAGCCAGAGCTATAGTTAATTCCCCGTCGATAATACTTGCAGATGAGCCGACCGGGAACCTTGACAGCAAATCCGGGAAAGAGGTCATGAGCATATTCGACAACCTTAACAGGTCAGGGGTCACCATACTGATGGTAACGCATGATCCGGGTATAGCTTCTTACGGCAGCAGGCTTATAAAGCTTTTTGACGGCCGTGTGGTCGAGGATTCGGAGATAAAGAAACAATGAACATAATAGACAGCGTGCTTATGGCGGTCAGATCGATCTTTGCCAACAGGCTGAGATCAGCGCTGACAATGCTCGGCGTGGTTATAGGTATAGCTTCCGTGATAATACTTGTGGCTATAGGCGAGGCCGCAAAACTTTATGTTGTCGCCCAGGTCAAATCATGGGGAATAGGTCCCAATGTGATCCAGATAAATCCCGGGAAAGACCAGACCGATATAAGCGCTTATGCCAACAGCAAACTGCGATTGAGCGATGCTATCGAAATAAGAGAAAAATGTCCTTCCGCCATGGAAGTGATGCCTATAATCGCCGGTACCGGAAAGGTGAAGTACGGGAAAAGAGATTATACGGTCAGGCAAATATGGGGTGTCACCGAGAACTATCAGAAGATATTCAACCATAAACTTACCGGAGGAAGGTTCTTCACCAAGGGAGAGGTTGACGGCAGAAGAAAGGTCTGCGTTCTCGGGAAAAGAGTGGTGAAGGAGCTTTTCGGCAATCTTGATCCGGTCGGGGAGAAAGTGAAGATACTCGGCAAAAAATTCGTTGTTATAGGCGTTTTTGAAGAAAAAGGGAAAATGCTTACTTTTGATATGGATGATGTTTTAGCAATACCTATAACGTCCGCAATGGGGCTCTTTGATACGAAAGGGATAATTGAAATTGACATTGCGGCCAGGGATGTAGAGCTTGTGCCTAAGATGATAAACGAGATAAGGGCGGTCCTGGATAAAAAGCTTTCCAGGGATGACTATCAGATAACCACGCAGGAAGGCATGATGAACATGCTGAACAATATAGTAGGCCTGCTTACTTCGGTGATAGGAGGGATCGCGGCGATATCCCTTGTGGTTGGCAGTATAGGGATCATGAACATAATGCTGGTATCAGTTACGGAGCGGACCAAAGAAATAGGGATAAGAAAAGCAGTCGGCGCCAAAAAGATCGATATTTTCACCCAGTTCCTTATTGAATCCGTGGTAATAAGCTTTTTCGGAGGTCTTCTCGGCATAGTGATAGGCTTGGCGGGGACTTTCCTCATAATGTACGTTATAAAGCTCGAGATGGTGGTGGTCGTTTGGGCGCTTACTTTGGCCGTTTCGGTTTCCGCTTTCATAGGGATAGCCTCAGGGGTATATCCAGCAATGCGTGCCGTTAATCTCGATCCCATCGAAGCCCTTCGGTATGAATAATCACTGAAATTTTTCAAAAAATAATTCGATAAGAAAGCAGAAATAAATTATTTTGAGGAGGTTATCATGGCCAGCATTAATTTACATGTTTCTGCGATCCAACAGAGGCTTGCTTCGCCAGTTATGAGACAGGCGGTTTGCAGGGCGATAACAGATGTAAGAAGATACCCTTATACCAATGTTGCCGTTGCGGACCAGTTTTCCAGGCATATAGCCTGGCCTTTGGCCGATATTTCGGGAAGACGCGTGCAATTCGATCAGCCAACCTTTTGTAAAGAAGTTTTTGAAGGAAAGATCGATCCTGATAACCTGGGCAGAAATAGTTCCGGAGATTTTGAGGTTGGCTTGTTTAGCGGTCAGATAGACGAGATAAGATCCGTCAACACCGCTTTTTCAGTTGTCGGAACGGTTATCAGAGAGATGTTGTCCGACCAGGACAAGGGACTTATTGATGGTATTTCTGAAAATCTTACATTTCTCTCCCTGATGAGGCTTGTAAGGGATACCAGTTTTTGGCTGAAAAAGATCGGTGATGATACTTATCCCGATGCCGAAGCGCATGAGGATACAATAAACGTGATACTTGCTGCCGCAAATATGGCTTTCCAGGGGGTTGGCATCAGGCAATAATGAATCCTAGTTCGACAAGAGCTGCTTGATATCGGAAACCATTGACTCTTTAACGGTATCGTCAAAATCCACATAGATCTTATCTATCATGCCGTTGGCGTCTATGAGGAATGTCATGGGGATTATAAGGATCTGATAGTCCTTTATAGATTCTTTTCCGGCGTCAAGCAGAGTGAACAGATCTATGTTGTTCTTTTTTAAGAAGCTGCTTGTTTTTGAGGCCTTGTTCTCAAAAGCCACCGTAACTATGTCTATTCCCTTGAATGTCTTATCGATGGAGTTGAGGAACTTCAGGTTTTCTACGCACGAATCGCTCCATGTCGTGTAGAACGAGAGCAGGACCGGTTTTCCTTTGAGCGAAGACAAGTTAAAAGTCGCACCGTTGAGTTTTTGCAATGAAAGTTCCGGGGCAGGGCTCCCTATGCTGAACGCCGAGGACCCGGCCGAATAAAGAGATCCTGACAGGGAAAAAACAAGCCCGATAACGGACAAAAGCCTTATAACAGCTTTGTTACGTGCCATTAACACCAATTTTACAACTTAGGACGCCAAAGTCAACCTTGAGGCAGTTCATATCAGGTCCTGTCCATTGATATCTGAAAGCAGTGAATATATAATTGGTTAAACGGAAAATCAATGGGGCATATATCGGCTAACATAAGATCAGTAAAAGAAGATATTCTGCGTGCGGCCGAAAAAGTCGGGCGGGACCCTGATCACATAACTTTGATGGCCGTCACAAAAGGGGTGAGCCCGGACGGGATAAAAGAGGCCATGGAAGAAGGTATAGCCGACTTTGGCGAGAACCGGGTCCAAGAGGCTTCTGAAAAAATAACGTATTTTTCCGGGAGCCGGGATATCCGTTGGCATATGATAGGCCATCTGCAGACGAACAAGGCAAGAACGGCGGTTTCTCTGTTCAACAAGATCCATTCCGTGGACACTCTAAAACTTGCCGCGAAGATAAACGATGCGGCCCTAGAATCCAAAAAAATAATTCCCGTGTATATAGAGCTGAATATTTCCGGAGAACAAAGCAAGTACGGGGCCCGTCCTTCGGACCTTAACGTTCTGTTGGAAAAAATGCGCGAGATGCCCGCTCTGTCCCTGGAAGGATTTATGACAATGGCCCCGTTCTCTGAAGATCCGCAGAACAGCCGGGGCTATTTCAGGGAAATGTCCGTGCTAGCTAAGTATCACGGGTTAAAAGGCCTTTGCATGGGTATGTCCCAGGATTTTATTGTTGCAATTGAGGAAGGAGCGACTATAATAAGGGTAGGCAGGGCTATATTCGGAGAACGCCCGGCACAAAAAGGAGGAAAAATATGATCGATATTTTCAATAAGGCAAAGGAGTTCATAGGATTGGGCCCTGAGGACGAAACTATGGACCTTCCGCTCCAAAAAACGGAAGCGCCGTCATCCGACTATTCCCAAAGCAGGCCAAAAAGCGCAAAAAAAGCCTCTTCGTCGGACCTGGAAATATCCATATATGAACCTAAAGCTTATGAGAATTCGATCGAGATATCGGCCCGTTTAAGGAACGGGCATCCGGTGATAGTCAACCTAAAATATCTGGACAGTACCGAAGGCACGAGACTTATAGATTTCATATGCGGGACTGCTTTTGCCATAGACGGCCATATGATGCGGATCTCGGACACTATTTTCCTTCTTTCGCCTACCAATGTTTCTATCGCCGATTATTCCGAAAAGAATACGGCTGAAAGCGTGCAGGCAAGGGAAGGACTGCTTCACAACAGGTTATAATCCAAGAATGAAGAGGATCTCTTTTATAGGCGCAGGCCGTATGGCCGAGGCCATAATATCCGGAATTATCAGGTCAGG
>CALFCX010000142.1 GCA_937950635.1 uncultured bacterium | reverse complement strand
GCATACGAGTTGTAGCCGTGACTGGAGTTCAGACGTGTGCTCTTCCGATCTATTCTCACATATCAACTCCCGTATATTCTGAAAGAACCCTTAGGAACTTATCCTTTATTATATCGTTGCCGAACCTGGACACATAATTATGATGGCCTGCTTTGACCAGTCGCCTCAAATAGGACTGGTTTTCGGATAAAAGCCTGATGGCGGCAGAATATTCCGCGGGATCGTCCGTCAACAATATCTGCCCCTCACCTGCTGTTTCGGCTACGGCACTGCTCTGTTTTGCGATCAGCGGCAGGCGGAAAGCCTGAGATTCTACAATAGGCACACAAAAGCCTTCATGATCGCTTGGGCAGACATAGAAATCGCATCCCAGGTAATAGGCCAGCATTTCGCTGCTCCCTACTTCTCCGGCAAACCTTACATGGTCCTTCAGGCTCATTTTTCTTACAAGCCCCAGAAGTTCTTTATGGTAAGACCTCAGTCTTTCATCTGTTTTCCCGACCAGATGCAAACAGATATTGACACCATAATTCTGAATATAATCGGACAGGACATCAAATAAAAAACGGTGGTTCTTGTTCGGCGCTATTCTTCCGACGAACAGCAGATTTATTTTGTTGCTCTCCATGAATCCCTGCAACAAATAATCATCGGGCTTTAACGAAGACAACCTGTCTATATCATTGAATGGAGGCACGACCTCTTTACTAGGCGCCTTTATATCTTCGGAATTAAAGCTCGAATCAGACAGCCACAACGAATCAGGGTGCTTTTCCGCTAGCCTGATAGTTTGCTGCCTGCCCTGTCTGCACAGGTCATAATAATGTCTGCTGTATCGCTCAAAGTATCCGGCCGGTGTTATGTTGTGATACTTAAAAACTATCTTGCATCTGGCCCTGCCCAGGATATTTTCGATATCGTCCCAAAATATACTGTGATGATAGATAAGAAGGTTCGAATCGTCCGATATCAGGTCCAGCAGTTTATCCCTGCTTATGAAGTTTATGCTTCTGTTCAGGACATAAGGGCTGTAAACATGGCAAGGGTATTTTTCGCCGAGAACCGAAAGCATCTTTTCAATATCATTGCCGATCGCGTCATATGTCACAACGGAGTTGGATGTAATGATTATTTCCATCTGGTGTCGCCGGAGCGGTCCGTAATATCCTTTATCTTTTCTTTTAGATAAAGCTGGGCCTTATTCATGGAATCTACGTTCGAGGATATCCTGTCGATACTGGAGCTTATCTCCTTAAGCCTCTTAGGCAAAAGCAACACGGAAAAGAACAATCTTATAAAATATCCTATGATCGGTATCCGAACAAAAAACCTCCGGATATTATACAAAAAAAGCCCGTCGATCTTAGCTTTTCGGCGTTTTGCTTCTTTTGATCGCAAAAAAGAATTTATCACTCCTATTTTATCGCTCTCCCCGGTCCTTAACACCAGAAGATGGTGGCGCATACCTTCTTCATCAGGCTTTCTGCCGAGTATTTTGAAATAACAAGCCCTTAAGAAATCTTCATCGCTCAATGATATTAGATCCGGGACCGAGATATTGTTCCTGTATCTGAATCCTCCGAACATCCCGTTCAAAAAAGCTGCCATAGGAGAGAAAAAAACGTAAAAACGGCTGTTCTTCAGTTTCATATTGGCTTTTCTGGCTTTCACCCAAAATCCGGTCTCTCTCCTATAGGTATCATCCATAGAACTTGAGGAGTACGCAAGTGTGCTTGCCGTGGCGGCATTCCTATGCTTGATCTCATCCCTTATTTCATGCAGTATATCGTCTATATTGACACTATCCCCCGCAGGGACATTTTTCATTCTTCATTCTCCCGATATATAAAGGCTTATGGCCTTATCCGTTTCGCCGCAAAAATGTACGGTCCCGTTCTTGAGCAGGACGGCCCTGTCACAGAACTTTCTGATCCATTCCGGATCATGAGATACCAGTATAACCGTTTTCCCATCTTTTTTATGGGAATTGAACACCTCAAAACATTTTTGCCTGAACCCGACATCCCCCACCGCAAGGACCTCATCCACCAGAAGTATCGGCGCATCGGCCCGTATAGCCACGGAGAATGCAAGCCTTACGAACATCCCGGATGAATAGTTCTTCATCTTCAAGTCTATGAATTTTTCCAGCTCTGCAAAAGATACTATTTCATCGAACCTGGAATCTATCTGTCTTTTCGTAAGCCCCAGCACCGAACCGTAAAGATATATGTTGTCCCTTCCGGAAAGCTCTCCGTTGAATCCGACACCCAATTCTAAAAACGGTGAAAGTTTGTCCTTTACCGATATATGCCCTTCATCCGGTTCATATATTCCCGCAAGGATCTTCAGCAGAGTGCTCTTCCCGGAACCGTTCCTCCCTACTATCCCAAGGAACTCCCCTTCTTTAACATCAAGGGATATGCCTTTCAAAGCGTAAAAAGTCTCGTAGTTCCTGTTCTTCCAAAAGTTGAGGACCGTACTCTTTAGGGAATTCACCTTTTCATGCGGGATAACGAATTTTTTTGATACGTCCTTTAATTCTATGACAATCTTATTCACGGCGTTCATTATCTTTCTTTTTTATATCTCTTCAGCAAATTTACGGGCCCGCATATTGAAAATGCCTATACCGACAACAAGGATAAAAGATATGATGACCACGGTCACAACAGTATCCAGCAACCCGGGCATACGGCCGTATATAAGGATATCCCTTGAGTCCTCTATTATCCTCGCCATTGGGTTCAACATAAAGAAATACTTAAAACCGGAAGGGATTATATCGGGAGGATATATTATAGGGGTAAGCCAGAAAAGGGCCTGCGTAAGGATCCCCCAAATATGAGAAAGGTCCCTGAACCTGAGATAAAAAGAGCTTAACAAAAAAGAAACCCCCATGCTGAGAATTATCAACTGCGCAAGACATAATATAAATACCGGCATCCCCGAAAAGAACGGAGCTCCCGAGATCACAAAAAACGCCGAAAAGATGAGCATGTTGACGACCAAGGTAAGCATTGACGTAAGATTAGAGGACACCACTATCACCCACTTAGGAAAATTTATCTTTGATATGAGTGATGCTTTGTATTGTATGGAGGCCATGCCGTTGCTGGTCGATTCCGCAAAATAGCTCCACAAAAGTATGCCCAACAGAAGATAGAGCGGATAATGGGATATGCCTTCAAATCTCATGAACACCGAAAAGACCAGGTAATACACCCCGAATATCAGCAAGGGATTCAACAATGACCAGAAATAACCCAGCACGGAATTGTTATATCTCAGTTTAAAATCAGTGAGCGCCAACTGCCCCATAAGGAACGGGATATTGTTCCAAGCCCTGCGGTTGTTATTTGTCGATTTGCCCATATCTAAAACAGATGCTAATATTCTATCAGATTAGGGGATTTATTTAGTGCACTAGCATTATCAATACCCTGGCCAGAGGAACTTTTACGGCTCGAGTACCGTCTAATAGTAAAATGACATATATTAAATTAAAAACATGTGCTCTTATGTTGTTGGCCGCAACTACGGTATTGCTGCTTAGCGGCTGCAGTTATGATGCATATTTAAGGGTGAAGAACGCCGATAAAAAAGACATCACCGTCATGCTGAAAGATTATGTCGGCATAAACGGATATGCTCTGACATACGCCAACGACGCGACGGGCATATACAGGATAGTCGTGGCGCAAACCGTTACCCGCGCGGTCGATACAAGCGAGACTTTCACTGTTTACAACTCCATAGGCTCTGCCGACACAAAAACACTGATAGGCCAAAGCACTACGGTGAACACTTCGAATCCTACAAAACAGCTTACGGCGGCTTTGGCGGTACGGATAGCTCAGGACGGTAATGATGTGCTTTTGAGCGCGCAATCTGCCGGCGATCTGGATGTAGGAAGGTCTTTTGAGGTGTTCATAGAATCTTTGAAAAACGCCGGCTACCAGCTTGAGATCATGAGATAAAGGCCCCATCCTATTTTTACCAAAGCCGCCGATCTCTTGACAATATGATACCTAAGTAGTATCATATTGCTATACTCAATAAAGGAGGGCCTTCATATGTACTGCAGACAATGCGAACAGACAGCCAAAGGAACAGGCTGCACCGTGAGAGGGGTTTGCGGAAAGACCGGTGAGACAGCGGACCTTCAGGATATTCTCATATATACACTCGAAGGCATATCCGTTTATTCTGAAAAGCTCAAAAAGAACGGCATCGAACACGAAAGACCGGACACGATTATAAAGGAAGGCCTTTTCACCACCATTACCAATGTCAACTTCGATACGGACAGGATAAAAGACCTTATATTGAAAGCATCGGAAGCAAAAAGATCGTTAGCGAGCAAATTCGAAGAGTCCGAATTAAAAGGACCGATCCCTTCCGCCGCGGTATTTAAGCCGGCTACAACGGTCAAAGAACTGCTCGCGCAGGTACCGGGAATAAAAAGGATCCCTGACACGGAAGAAGATATTGTAAGCCTTAAAGAAATACTGCTCTTGGGGCTCAAAGGCATGGCCGCTTACGCGGATCACGCGCATGTATTGGGCTCTGATGACAGAGAGATCGACGATTTCTTCTATAAAGGGCTGGATGCCGTTGCCGACACATCCGTCACCAAAGAAAAGATGCTGGCCCTGATAAATGAATTCGGCCTGGTCAATCTGAGATGTCTCGAACTTCTCGACAAGGCCAACACATCCTCTTTCGGCCATCCCGAACCGACAAAGGTCTCGGTAGGTCCGAAAAAAGGCCCGGCAATAATAATATCCGGTCACGATCTTTTGGACCTCAAACAGCTTCTGGAACAAACCGAAGGCAAAGGGATAAACGTATATACTCACGGAGAAATGCTGCCGGCGCTCGCCTATCCCGAGCTGAAAAAACACAAGCACCTGGCAGGCCATTTCGGGACCGCCTGGCAAAACCAGAAAAAAGAGTTCGACAATATCCCGGCTGCGATAGTTATGACAACGAACTGCATACAGGAGCCTCTTTCCAGCTACAAGGACAGGATATTCACGACCGGACTGGTGGCTTTCCCGGACGTCATCCATATCCCCGCCAAGAACGGAAAAAAAGATTTTTCTCCGGTCATCAATAAGGCTCTGGAACTTAAGGGATTCGAAAATGACGGTGAACAGAAACAAATAACCATAGGGTTCGCAAGGAACTCGGTCATTTCCGCCGCGGATACAGTAATAAAACTGATAAAGGACGGTAAGATCCGCCACTTCTTCCTTATAGGCGGATGCGACGGCGCAAAGGCGGGACGCAACTATTATACGGAGCTGGCCGAAAAAGCTCCCAAAGATACAGTGATCCTCACTCTCGCCTGCGGAAAGTTCCGGTTCAACACCCTCGAACTGGGCGAAATACAAGGCCTTCCCAGACTGCTCGACTGCGGGCAGTGCAACGACGCCTATTCGGCCATAAGGATAGCCCTGGCCCTGGGAGACGCGTTCAAATGCTCGGTCAACGATCTTCCTCTTTCTCTCATACTCTCCTGGTACGAGCAGAAAGCCGTTTGCGTTCTGCTGACCCTGCTATCCTTGGGAATAAAGAACATAAAGCTGGGCCCTACCCTGCCCGCTTTCGTTTCTCCCAACGTTCTTAAGGTAATATCGGAAGCTTACGGATTAAAACCAATAACCACGGCGGATAACGACCTGGAAGAAGCGTTAAGAAAATGAACCTTTTAACCAGAAAAACCGATTATGCCGTAAAGACCCTGCTGACTATAGCGCGCTCAAAAAGGACCTTGTCGGCGCAGGAACTCACCGAAAAACTGTCAATGCCGAGAGCTTTTTTGCGCGGCATCCTGCAGGAACTCGCGGCCGCAGGCATACTAAATTCATCAAGAGGGGTTTCCGGGGGGTTCTCTCTGTGTATCCCGGCCGAAAGAATAACGCTGGCTTCAGTCATGAAAATATTCCAGGACAAAGTATCGTTCAACGAATGCATATTCAAGAAAAAGATCTGCCCCGACAGGAGCTCCTGCCCCCTCAGGAAAGAGATCTTATCGATAGAGTCCTCCGTTATCAAAAGATTGAAGTCCATAACCCTGGCTTCATTGATGAAAAACATCTGAAAGGGATCAAATAATGGGAAAAAGGAAGATAATCCTTATAGACGACGATAAATGCAACGGCTGCGGTCTTTGCATAAACGGCTGCCCTGAAGGGGCACTGGAGCTTATTGACGGCAAAGCTAAATTGACGAAAGAATTCTACTGCGACGGCCTGGGGGCGTGTATCGGCACCTGCCCTCAGGGCGCGATAACGATAGAGGAAAGGGAAGCTCCGGCCTACGATGAGATCTCTGTGATCGCCAACATAGCAGATCAAGGCAGAGATGAGATAGAGAAACATCTTCATCACCTTAAAGAACACGGAGAGATGTTGTATTACAAGCAGGCCACGCAGTGGCTGGAGAACCAACGCCCCGAATCCGAGATAGCATGCAACTGCCCCGGAATGAATACAATGGCCTTTGACTCCGAATGCGTTACAAATGAGACCGCCGGAAAACAGTCGCCGCAGCTGCGCCAGTGGCCGGTGCAATTACATCTTGTATCCCCGGAAGCCCCGTATTTTAAGAACGCCGACCTTTTGATCGCGGCTGACTGTGTGCCGTTCGCCTATCCAAACTTTCACGGCGACCTTTTGAAGGGAAAGGCTATTGTGATCCTCTGCCCAAAACTGGACGAATCGCATCAAGCTTATATAGAAAAGCTCTCCGAAATATTCACTAAAAACGACATTAAGTCTATAACGATCGCCCGGATGGAGGTCCCGTGCTGCTACGGGATAAATATGATAGTGGCGGAAGCTCTGAAAATATCAAAAATGAATATCCCAGTCAAAGATATAGTCGTGGAAATAAAAGGAAAGGTTAAAAACTAGTCGGATCTTACGGTTACAGTGACGCTTTTCGTAGATGTCACGCTACCGTTGCTGACCGTTACGGTCAGGTTAACATCCTTTGTAGATGTTACGGTGGGAGCATTCCAGGTCACGCTGTTCCCGTCACCCGTGAATGTCCCGCTGGCTCCGCCGCCGCTGCTGCTGGCACTCCAAGTATATGTGAGCTCAAGCCCATACGGGTCTGTCGCATAGCAGGTCAGAGTAATGGTACCATCAGAATCCACTGACGAGCCGGAAGCCGCAAGATTGCTTATCACCGGCGGCAACGGGTTTACGACCTCGATATTTATTGACTCAGAAACAGACGTTTTCTTTGTATTCGTAACTATGGCAGTGATAGTATACACACCCGGCGAAGTCGGGGCTTTCCAAGTCATTGCGGACCCCCCGGATAATATACTTCCGCTGGTAGCTTCCCAGGCATAAGACATGGAAAGATCGTTGGGATCGGTGGCGGTACAGGTAACTGTCGAAGTTTTACCTACGGCAACAGGGTTGGGCGAAGCAACAAGAGAGTTTATTATCGGGGCATCAGGATCCACAACAACTATATTAATGGTATCGCTGACAGAGTTTGTCCCGTCGCTGACAACCAACGTAATGCTGTAAACCCCGGGACTGGAAGGAGCGGTCCAAATAACGCTCTTGCCTGTATTGCTTGACAGGCTTCCCCCTGTCGCGCTCCAGGTATAAGATAGCGCCAACCCTGAACCCGAAGTAGCTTCGGCAGAAATTGAAACGGCATTCTCAGCTATTACCCTGTTGGAAGGAGAGACCGTTATGCTGGATATGACCGGCGGAAGCACTCCGCACCCGAAAAATAGCACGCCAAGCATGAGCAGCGGCATGACAAGCCCTATAAACCTCGCGGATTTTCTTGCTTTCTGCTCCATTTTTACTACAAGAGATATTACAACATCCGCGCATAAAGTGCAAGAGGAAAACAGTATGGAGTATGGCAAATTAATGAGGAAGAACAAACGGCAACGGGTTAAGCAAACATCTACCGTTATTTTTCCAACTTAATCCTTGATACTTCAAGATTCATGCGCCATATCTCATCATAGCCCTATTGACAAAATTGCCCGTGAGTATATAATAAAGTAGTGTTTTAGCATACAAAGGAGGTGAAACAACATCCGGTTTATGCTGGAACGGGCCGATAGAGGATAGTTGAACGGAGGGAACTAGGATACTCCTTAAAAACTTTTCTCTGAAGGCAAAACATCTAAACAACCGGACAAAACCAAAATGAAAAAGACAATCGGTATACTTTTAGCTCTTACTTTTGTCGCGGTATTGGCCGCCGGCTCCTTCGCGAGGACACTCGAGGAAGAAAAGCAGGCTGTCAGGGACTACTTAAAGGTAGTCGATGCCAAGATAAACAAGTACAGAGCGCAGGGTAACACAGCAAAGGTGAAACAGTTGCAGGCTGAAAAGCAGGGCACCCTCAGACGCTGGGAAAAACTGAAAGCGCAGCTCGAAGCTGGGCAGACAGAGACCCCGTGGGTACCTCCTACACCGGCTCCTGTAGCACCGGCCCCGGCACCGACACCGGCCAAAGCCCCGGCAGCGGGGATGGGTCTGTCGGTCGGAGCTAAGGTCGGCTTAACGGCCGGTCTTTTCGCAGTGACGGGCGATCTCGATTACGCGTTGGACAGCATACTTCCGGGCGCAAAAGCCAGGTTGAGTGTTGACTACGTGACCGGGAACAACCCGAACAGCACCGCAACGATAGACAACCCGATGAAAGCAGTCGACGTGAAGCTCGGCGGAACCTATGCATTAGATATGCTTAAGACCGCTGCTCTTCCGATCGATTGGTACGTCGGCGCCGCCTACATACTTCCTGTGAAGGTGAATTCCGCCAGAACAGGGAAATGGGGTGCGGAAGCCTATCTCGGCGGCTCGTACATGATTCCTGACTTCGGTACCGTCTACGGTGAGCTCGGCTACGCTGGTCTGAAATACGACGCAACGGCAGCTGCTCTCAAAGGCGTGAACGCAGCGGTAGGTTACTGCTACTCGTTCTAACGACAGGGATTCTATGATTCTTAGGCAGGGCTTTCGATCAATTCGGAAGCCCTGTTTTTTTATGGGTCAATACCTTTGAAATAACTAGAATTGTCCGTAAAGGCTTGATTGTACTTTATCTTCGCTTCAGAACTTGAGATAGCCCATTTTTTTACGGCGCTGTCCTCTGTCTTATCAAAATCAAAATAAACGAAAGCTTTTATGAGGTTATCGGATCCGTCTGATTTCTTTTTGTTGACAAGCCATCCCACAGCGGAATATAACCAATTCGGCTTCCTTATGACCTCGTCGTATGTATTATTGGCGTCACATCCCGTCTCCCCTATCATGACCGGCTTTCCATAGCTTTCAAGCTCATCGATCATAGGATCAAATAGCTGTTCGGCGCTCTGCCATGAGATACCGTAATCCTCGGTATTATAACCGTCGGCCGCGACCCAGTCCACATAATCATCCCCCGGATAATAATCGCCTATAGCATCGCCGCTTACATTCGGGTTCCATACCCAGGTTATATTGGTGGCATATAAGCTCATAAGATCGTGAACATGTCTATAAGCTTGCTTATATAGTTCCGGATCCCCTCCCCACGGATACCACGAAGCGTTCATCTCATGGCCGAAACTTACGAACAAAGGCTTCCCGAAACTTGCGGCCGATTCCGCAAAGCTGGCCAATCTGCCGTCAAAATCCCCGGCTGTTATTTTTTCCAAGCTGAAGGAATCATCATCCGCGCCGCCCCAGCTCCATGGCTCAAGTTTTATGAAAAGAACAGAACCCTTATCAGAAACCGTCGTCGCTTCGGACATAGGGAATCCTCCGCTTGTTCCCATCGCCTGAAAAGCCAGGAATTTAAGGATTATGTCGGGGGTCTTCCCGGATATCGCCGCAAAAGTATCTATCTTCGAAGATGTAATGGTATCCTCATCCAAGAAAACGCCGTCATATACACAGTTGTTTTTCGGCACTATTTTCTCTATAGCGGGCAATTCCCCGGCCGGAGGAGGAACAGGGACTGCCGGCTCATCTGCCGGAATATCCGATATAACGGCTGAGGGACTGTTAACCCTCCCGCAGGATATAACTCCGGCAATGGAAAGAATTAATAGCATGACTATAATACGGCTGATACTCTTATAAATTGCTTTTGATATCATACATCATCTGTCCTTATAAATACATTATATATGTTATGGACCTCCCCTATATCAAATATCGTCATAAAACGTCTCAAAATTGCATAAGAACCCTTTATGGCTTATTTTGCATTATACTCGGCAAATATGTATAATATGCTTACAAACTCGGAAAGGAGCGTTCTCTTATGAAATTCGGCATAAGTGAGGTTTTTGACTGTCTGGAGGTCGCATTCGACAGAAAAAAGATACTGTTCCAGCTTATCGGAACAGCACTGGCGGCAGGTTCGGTATTCCTTTTTTCATGGATCGGGATACTGACAGGAAATTATGTCGGATCCAATATCTTTAACATAATCGGTCTGATCATGGCGTTCGTCCTCACGGCCTTTACTTTTACAGGAGTGAGCAGAATGGCCTACAAAGAATTGACGGTAGGAGAAAAAATATCCGTAAAAGATGCTCTTGAATTCTCCAAAAAGAATACCCTGTCCGTGATCTTGTCTCCAATAATGATCGCCGCTGCCGGAGGGATCGTTATTTTGGCAGAATATCTTGTCTTTCTTCTGGGAAGATTTTCGATATTTCAGGTCATTATTTCAATATTTTCCATACCGGTGCTCTTGATCAATGCTGTTATCATTCTGACATTGGCAACCGGATTGTTCTTGGTGTACCCCATAATAGCCGTGGATGGATCCGGACCTTTCAAGACATCAAAAAATATCCTATCAGCGGTCATATCAGCTCCGGTAAAAGTGTTGTCCGGTGCGGCTCTGGCAGCCCTGATAGGGATCCCCGTAATATCTGTCCTGGGAGGGATATTGTTCCTTGCAAATATTTCCACCATATCAATGTTCGGGACAGCTTCTGGTATTTTTGAAGCAATGAGAGCCACTGAGATCCCTTTTGTTCCGACAACAACATATGTCGCCTGGTCAATATTTCTCGTATCTCTATCGGTCTTGTCGGGAGCGGTACTGTCATTTGCTCTGGTATATGCAAAAACGGCCGCCGTATCGATTTACCTGAGCATAAAGAACTACCTGAAAT
>CALFCX010000141.1 GCA_937950635.1 uncultured bacterium | reverse complement strand
GCTTTTAAAGAGCCATCCGATGAATTATGCGGTCGTGGAAAGTCTCTACGAAAAGTGCGACGAGATCAAAAACTCTTCGTTTGCAGATGAAGTGTTCTCTAAAGACGAACTGATGCGCATATTCGACGAGATGATGTCCTTTGAAAAAGTGGATTTTCTCGGCACCCCGCTCAAGGGCGTACAGGTTCTCGGGCTTTTTCAGACGCATTCTATAAGCTTTGACAATGTAGTCATACTCGACGCCAATGAAGGCAGCCTCCCAAAGGTAAGGGTAAGCGAGCCTCTTATTCCGAGAGAAGCGATGCTTATGGTGGGGCTAAGGCGTCTTGAGAAGACCGAGGAAATAGAAAAATACCAGTTCAGAAGGCTTATCGCTTCGTCAAAGAATGCGCACATAATTTACCGCAACGATGACCGCTCTGAGAGAAGCCGTTTTGTCGAGGAATTATTGCTTGAACAGGAGCGATCTTCAGCGCTTCAGCGCTTGAACTCTACAGTCCCTCGGATCGTGACCGCAGCCTTTAATATCAATCCGATACCTGGCAAAAGCATTATAAAGAAGACAAATAGACAAGCGGAGTTTTTGAAACAATTTGAATATTCGCCTTCTGCCGTGAACACATATCTTGCATGTCCCGCACAGTTTTACTACAGCTATGTCCTGCGACTGCGGGAGCAGGATGATAAGCTGGAGCAGATCGAAGGGCGGGATATCGGAACTTTTGTCCACGAGCTCCTTGAAGAAGCGTATACGCCTTTTAAAGGGCAAAGGCCGGTCCTGGACAACAAATTTAAAACAATGTTTTTGGCTATGCTCGATCGCAAGTTCAAGACTGAATTCTCAAAGCGCATAAGGAGCGGCGATTTCATGCTGCGCGAGACGCTGAAAGCCGCAATGGACCGGTTCCTGTCGTGCGAGCGCGGGCGCAATATCGAGGAAGTTCTTGAGCTTGAGAAGAAATATAAAACAAAGATAGTAGTCGGAAAAACAGAGTTGATAATGAAGGGGACGGTGGACAGGATAGACAAAATGGGTTCCGGCGAGATAATGGTGCTTGATTATAAGACAGGCAGTTCAGATATAAAACCTTCCACAAAAATAGATGTGGTATCCGGCGCGATAGGAGACAGAAGTGTCATAAAGAAGAAAATAAAATCCCTTCAGCTGCCCATCTATATTTCTCTTGTTTGCGATAAATACGATCTTGAAGTTTTGAATCCGGCGTTATATTCGATAAAAGACTCTGAGCTGGTGAGCCTGTGGGAAGACAAACACGACGCAGCGCAAAGAAAAGAACTCTATCAGGCATATATGTCGGCTTTGAATTCCATCCTTGAGGAGATCATTGATCCGTCCAAAGGCTTTGAACCCGATGAAAGCGACGACCGAATCTGCTCGAACTGCCCTTTTTCGATGATGTGCAGATGAGCTTTTTCTGAGATCAACAGAAAGTAAATACGTTAATCTTTGTGTGATAGAATAGTTACTACCTTATGATGTATATATTGATGTTTATCCTCGGTTTCGTATTCGGTGCTGCGGCCATATTCCTTGTGAACAGGGCTCAAACGGCACATATGAAAGACTCGTTCAAAGCACTTTCATCCGATGTTTTTTCAAAGAACACACAGGATTTTCTTGCAATGGCAAATGAAGTCCTTTCCAAATATACTAAAACCGGAGAAAGCGTTCTGGACAACAAAAAACAGCTGATAGATCAGACGCTTTCCAACATGAAAGAAGATCTTGTCAAAGTGGGCGACCTGATGAAGACGCTCGAAAAGGACAGGGAAAACAAATTCGGGGAGATCAGCACTCAGCTGAAATTTACCGTAGAACAAACATCAAAACTTCAGGATACGACAAATAAACTCCAGAGCGTCCTTGCCAGCACAAAGGCAAGAGGGCAGTGGGGGGAGCGTATGGCCGAGGATGTGCTTCGCCTTGCGGGTTTTGTTGAAGGGATAAACTATAAAAAACAGAAAGCTCTCGAATCCGGCGCGAAAAGGCCTGATTATTCATTCCTTTTGCCGCAGGGACAGATAGTCAATATGGACGTAAAATTCCCTTTGAACAGCTACCTCCAATATGTCGCTTCTGACAACGAAGTTGAGAAAAAGAGCTATAAAGAACAATTTTTAAGAGATGTGAAAAGCCGGATAAAAGAAGTTACAACGCGCGATTATATAAATCCGGAAGATAACACCGTTGATTATGTTATCGTTTTTGTCCCAAACGAGCAGGTTTATGCTTTCATAAACGAATCGGACGCTTCGATACTGGACGAAGCGCTCAAAAATAAGGTCATATTCTGCTCGCCGCTCACTCTTTACGCGATACTGGCAGTAATACGACAGGCGATGGACAACTTCAAGCTTGAAAAGACCGCATCCGAGATGTCGGGGCTGCTTGGGGCTTTTTATAAACAGTGGACAATGTTCACCAGATCCATGGAAAAGATGGGCAAAAGCATAGACGACGCCCAAAAAGAGTACCAGAACCTTGTTTCAACAAGACGCAACCAGCTGGAGCGTCCCCTCAAGAAGATCGAGGACCTGCGAGTTAACAAAGGCATCCCTCTGGCGATGGAAGAGGGCGGGGCTAAGGAATTACCGGAATAGGATAGGGTCGAGGGCAGATCAATTTTGATAAGGTCTGGTGTCGTTAATCCTTACATTGACCACCATTTCAGTGAACCTCCCTAAGTTTTCTCGTATCAGTGAAAGGGAATCTGAAAGGCCTACGTCAAGATCGTCCCAAAAATGCGGGAAATGCGACAAAGGAGCATAGCCGAATCTCATGGCGGATTCCCACCGCTTTAGCAATGCGAACGCCGTAGGATTTTCATCGCTTAGCATATTGTTGCCGAAAAGATCCGAGATCACGGTCGCGTAACTTAATGCCCCCTTATTTTCCATCCTTACGGCATATTCTATATCTTCAATTGGATATCCCGTAAGAAATCCATGAAAATAAGTTCTTTCTGTACTCCATTTGATAAATCTGCTTAGTATAGGGGAAAGACGTTCAACCCACGTATTATCAACCAGCCGATCCCTGAAGAAGTCCACCTGAGCAGGGGACATGCATCCTTTCGCCGATAAAAAATCGCCATCATTACTAATCCTTTGTTTAAATCTCAGCAAATTTATTATGTATGCATTGGTGAATAGCAAGCCGAACTGTTGGCCTATTCCCGGTATAGCACAAACTTCGCGGCAAAGTTGTTCGGTATATGGGTTGTCGGTGTATTGAATATAAGAATCCTTAACTCCCAAGAAGACCGGAAAGATGTTCGGATGCAGCAGTACTTGTCTTGCCGGTCTTGTCAGGGCAGGGTATGCATCTGCTATGGCCTTAGTCCTTGATGCGATCATGGCGGAATCTTCGCAGGAAAAATTTCGCACGGGAGTTCTTGAGAATTCCCTCTCGCGGTTATTGGTGCCCGGGACCATGTATTTATTAGGGTTTAAAAAGATCACTGCCGGCATATGTTATTCCTTTTATATCTGTTTCTGTCCTTCGATCTCGAACATTATCCTGTGTTCTTCGTTTTCTGTTTTCACGGTTGCCGGGTCAATAGTTGCGGAGAAGCCTCTTTGGCGCAATAAATCCAAAAGGCCCTGTATATTCCCTTCTGTCTTGAATCCGTCGATGACTCTGAAAGTTCCGCGCGGTCTGAGGATATGAAAAAGATAATCGCACACATTTGGGAATGACGCATCATCTATGTGATGCATCACTCCGCGCAGAAAAGCATGGGAAATGCCGTGGGCCGGAAGCGCGGATCTTGAACATGGGGCTGTGAGGTCATCTATTATTGCCCTATATGTTTCCGACCTACCGATGAGTTCTGCAAACCTTTGGCTAAGGGACACGTTGAACTGAGATACGTCGGTCATATAGACCACGGGTGACTTCTGAAGATAGTACATATAGAACAACGCGCTTGTTCCCATGCCGAGATCGGCTATCGTTCCGCCTTGTTTAATGATCTCTTTTATGAAAGCTTCGCCTTGTACCCCGTGGTGAGAGAATCTTGTTCCAAGCATTTCTTTGAAGCCGGCCCTGCCTATGGTCCTGTCCAGGAACGCGAAAGCCTGGTAAGCGCAAAGATGCGCCAGATCCGCCATGAGTTCCGGCCTTTGCGCAAAATAATCCGCGGCTCTGTCCATTTGTTCGCACAGCAGTTCATGTGTTGCTGCTGTGTTTATTGCGACATTGCCCTTCAATCCGAGCTGCTGTACCATCTCCATAGCTTCTTTGTAAGTCGGATTGATCTTGATAAAAGCCATATGGTTTTGTTCGTCTTCTTCCGAACCGATAAGGCGTGTTGATATCCCGCTTTCATGGCCTGCGTACGCGTTATAAGCTATATCCGCGATGGTAGCCGGAGCGAAATGTGTAAAAACTTCCTGTTCAAGCTCCGTTGCCAGAAGCTCCTGATAATTTGCGGCCTGGGCATTGTAATAACCCCGGTAAGTACCGATCTTTTTAGGCGTCAATACATCACCCGGACGCAGTGACGGAGGAGGCATGACCTTTCTGCCCGTCCCAACTCCTGATCTGGTCATTAGCGGGACATATTGTCTTGAAGATATATCGAACCTTACCGCGCATTGTGCCAAAAGAGTCTCCTTTTAAAGATATACATATATATATCTGTAAAAAAAGAGTTTGATTTCAATTATTTGTGAAATTTTTGGTAAAACCTGTCGATAGGATTTTGTGTGTCATAACTTTATGAAGAAAGGTTGATTAAATGGTTTTTTCAGGCGTAAAGCCGATAAGGTTCGGGAATACTGTAAAAGCATATAAACTCGAAGCTCCGACTCAGGGAGCTTTCGGGATACGGCAAGCAATTGTTTCGGCAAGAGGAATGAACGTGCTCTCTGAGAAGGCCGGAGTTGCGGAAGCATCGAACAAACAGCTTCTTCTAACCCTTGAAAGACCCGAGGATATGCTGGATTGCATAGCAGATTCTTCGACCCATCATTTTTCTCAAGGTTTCGCGGCATTGCTTGCTCCGTTCGCGAACAGATTACCCGGACGGGATCTTGGCAACGGTTTTCAGGAAGTAACATGGGGTAACCAGCAGTGCTGTGTGCCGGTAAACTTTCCTCAGGAAGGGCTTGCCATACACGGACTAGTGTACGACAGCGAATATGAAGATGTGACGATGGATTTTGACGGCGTAAGCGCATTGTTAAAAGGGACTGCATATATCCCTGAAGGGAATTGGTTCTCAGCCTTAAAGATAGATACATCCACATGGCTTTCGGCCGGTGCAAGGGACAGAACAGTGGTTGTTGAGAACATAGGGAATGAATGCGCACCCGTAGGGATCGGCGAACATCCGGATTTCAAGATCCCTAAAGGGCAGCCTAGAGAAGAAGTGGTCCTGCGCATACCGGCCAGATCAATAGTAAGGTCCGGAGCAAATATGCTCCCTGATTTTGAGCACGGATCTCCTATTGTCGATGTTCAAAAAAGCGAACTTAAAAGCCTGTTCTCGAGGAATGTGAAAGACCGCAATCTTGGCAACCTGAGCCTGGATCATTGTTTTACAGGTTTGGGTGTCCCGGGCAACTTAGGGGAAATATCTTTCAGGATCGAATATCCGCGGCTTCGATGGGGGATACAGGTATCTACAATACTTCCGGATGCCGTCAACGCGATCCAGGTATATTCTCCGACCGATCCGTCTCTCCCGGCATTTGGTTCTGTAGCAGTAGAATTTCAGACAAATCTTGCCGATCCTCTTAACCCCGAGTGGGGGAACTGGAGTCCTCTTTCTTATATTCCTAACCAGACGATGCCTTCAGGTATGAGGATATTGGCCCCGGGAGAAAAAATGGTGTGGAGCGTAAGACATTCGATCTACAGGTGGTAAAGGTCCCTTCTTGATATCATCAGATATTGCGGTATAATCTTATCCAAAGCACCCAAGGAGGGCGTCAATGAAATATCAGGTAGAGGTAAAGAACAAAGGCGGTTCGGAGGTTTATGTTAAATCTGCATCGGGGCAGTTCACGGTGGACCTGGACGGAAAGACCGGCGTGACGCCTCTGGATGCGCTGCTTGGGTCGCTCGGATCCTGCATGGCATATTTTATAAGAAAATTCGCAAAGTCAGCTAATATCCAGATGGACATGTTCAAGCTTGATCTTGAAGCCGATCTGGTTTCGGATAACGGCTACAAATTCAAAAAGATCAACGTAGCGATAGATACCGACGGTGCCGTCCTGGATGACGCGAAAAAACTGTCGCTGGTCCAGTTCGTCAAGAATTGTCCCACGCATAATACGCTGAGAAGCCAGCCGGAGATAGAGATAAAAGTAGTATAGTGCTGAAGCGCGGATTCAGGGAATTTGAGTTATTCCTTCTGCGTATTCTATTGAAGCTTTTTCGATATGCACAGGCACGACGGTGCCTATCAATTTGTCTTCTCCGTCCGTGAATACGCGCACATAGTCCGAAGTTAGGCCCTCTAAACGATCGGTCTTTTTATCGCGCTGTTCAATAAGCACTTCCACAGTCCTGCCCATCATATCTTTATTATATTTAAGCATGAGATCATCTCTCAGGTTTTTCATCACCCCGGCTCTTGCCGATATTTCTTTGGACGGTACCTTTACGCCCATTTTTGAGGCCGGGGTCCCGGGGCGAGGGGAGAAGCGGAATATATGAAGGCGGGAAAAACCGGTCTCTTTGCACATTTTTACGGTATTGTTGAATTGTTCGGGTGTTTCTCCAGGAAAACCTACTATTATATCGGATGATATTGCCATGTCCGGTACCGAGGACCTTATCTTTTTGATGATCTTTTTATAATCATCACCCGAATATTTCCTGTTCATGGCCGAAAGGACATTATCATCACCGCTTTGAAGAGGGATGTGCAGATGGCGGCAGACTTTTTTATTATCCGATATCTCTTTCAGCAATGCTTCGGATATATTCAGCGGTTCTATAGAACTTATTCTTATTCTGAGTATCTCTTCAAGTTCCGACAGTTTTTTTGTTAACAAAGGCAGATCCTTGTTGGCTCCGGTATTTACACCGGTAATGACAAGTTCTTTTATGCCGTTATCCGCATAAGATCTTGCCTGATTAAGAATATCATCGGTGTTATAAGATATTTCTCTTCCCCTGGCATATGGGACTATGCAATAAGAACAAAAATTGTTGCAGCCGTTCTGGATTATAAGATTGGTGCGGATACGGGAGCGGGATGAAGCAGAAGCCGGCGCTTTAGTGTCGGGCCATTCGTTTGAAATACGGGTAATTGTATCTTCAAATCCCCGTTTATCCCGCAGGACAATGATTCTGTCGCTTTTAAAGATATCTTCTGCGTCTTTGTTGATATTTACAAAACAGCCTGTGATGATAAG